>CAXICP010000181.1:0-6738 GCA_964022595.1 uncultured Salipiger sp. | reverse complement strand
CGATGCGCTGGTGATGCATCCCGGGCCGATGAATCGCGGGGTCGAGATCGACGGCACGCTGGCCGACGACATCAACCGTTCGGTCATCCAGGAGCAGGTGGAAATGGGCGTCGCCGTGCGCATGGCCGCGATGGACCTTCTGGCCCGCAACCTGCGCGCCCGCCCGACCGAGCTAAGCGCATGACGCAGATGCACATCAACGGCTCTGCCCCCGACATGCTGCGGCTGTTCCACCTGGACCTGCCGCCCGAGGCCATCGAACGTTTTACCACGCAGGCGGGTACCGGGGAATACCCGCTGAAATACGCCCTTGGGGCAAGCCATCTGCGCCCCGCCTTCGTCGACGTGATCGACATCCGCGACCTGGGCGACATGGCGCTGTCCGACTACCTTGTGTCGGCCTACCAGGTCACGGGCGACGATTTCCGCCAGATGAAGCCGCGCATCGATGCGCTGCAAGGGCATGTGGTCGCGCTTCCCGGGCGGGCCTTCGGGCATGACTCGCAGGATCTGGCGATCGCCGCCCCGCTGCGCTGGATCGGCACCTTCCCCGAGGAAACCGCCCGCCCGCGCGGCCCTGACCCGCGCAGCGCCTCGGCCCGCCCGTCGCCTGCCAGCGGTCCGGCCCCGGCCGAGCCGACGCGCCGCCATCGCACCATGTACGTGACGCTGATCGTGATCGCGCTGCTGGTGGTGCTGGTGGCGGGCACGCTGATGCGCCTGTCATGACCGCCGCAGCGCCTCGCCTGACCCTGCGGGGGCCGCACCCCACGCCACAGCCCCGCCAAGGGACATGCCCGAAATGACCGCAACGCTTATCACCAATGCCCGTCTGATCGACCCCGAGGCCGGCACCGTCCGCCCCGGTGCCGCGCTGCTGAAGGGGGGCCGCATCGCCGAGTTGTTCGACGTGCCCGCCCCCGATCTGCCGGATGTGGACCGGATCGACGCCGACGGCGCCTATCTTGCCCCCGGGATCATCGACATCGGCGTCAAGGTCGGCGAGCCGGGCGACCGGCACAAGGAAAGCTACAAGACCGCCGGGCTTGCCGCTGCCGCCGGCGGCGTGACCACCATGGTCACCCGGCCCGACACGGCGCAGCCCATCGACACCCCCGAGGTGCTGGAATTCATCAAGGACCGCGCCCGCGACGACGCCCCCGTCAACGTGCTGCCCATGGCCGCGCTGACCAAGGGCCGCGCGGGCCGCGAGATGACCGAAATCGGCTTTCTGCTGGATGCCGGCGCGGTGGCCTTTACCGATTGCGACCATGTCTGCACCGACACCAGGGTGCTGAGCCGGGCCATGACCTATGCCCGCAGCCTTGGCGCGCTGGTCATGTGCCACCCGCAGGAACCGGGGCTGTCGCGCGGGGCCGCCGCGACCTCGGGCAAATTCGCCACGCTGCGCGGGCTGCCCACGGTGTCGCCCATGGCCGAACGCATGGGGCTGGACCGGGACTTTGCGCTCGTCGAGATGACGGGCGTGCGCTACCACGCCGACCAGGTCACCACCGCGCGCGCCCTGCCCGCGCTGGAACGGGCCAAGCGCAACGGGCTGGATGTCACGGCGGGCACCTCGATGCACCACCTGACGCTGAACGACATGGATGTCGCCGACTACCGCACCTTCTTCAAGGTCAAGCCGCCGCTGCGGTCCGAAGACGACCGGCAGGCCACGGTCGAGGCGCTGCGCAGCGGGCTGATCGACATCATCGGCAGCTTCCACACCCCCCAGGACGAGGAATCCAAGCGCCTGCCCTTCGAAGAAGCCGCAAGTGGCGCGGTCGGGCTGGAAACCATGCTGCCGGTGCTGCTGCGGTTGCACCATTCGGGCGAGCTGGACCTGCCGACGCTGTTCCGCGCCCTGTCGCTGAACCCCGCCAAACGGCTGGGGCTGGACGCGGGCCGCATGGCACGCGGCGCGCCCGCCGACCTCGTGCTGTTCGACGCCGACAAGCCCTTCGTGCTTGACCGTTTCAAGCTGAATTCGAAATCCAAGAACACGCCCTTCGACAGCGCCCGGCTTCAGGGCAAGGTGATCGCCACCTTTGTCGCGGGCACCCCCGTTTACCGGAGCGCCTGACCCATGCTGCCCGAGATCGTCTCATCCCCCGCCGCGCTACTGCTCTGGGCCGTCATCGGCTACCTTGCCGGCTCCATCCCCTTTGGCATCCTGCTGAGCCGGGCCATGGGGCTGGGCGATCTGCGCAGCATCGGGTCGGGCAACATCGGTGCCACCAACGTGCTGCGCACCGGCAACAAGGCGGCGGCGGCGGGCACGCTGATCCTGGATGGTGCCAAGGGGGCGGTGGCGGTGCTGCTGGCCCGCTGGCTCGCGGCCGAGGACGCCGCGCAGATCGCCGGGCTGGCCGCCTTCCTGGGCCATTGCTACCCGGCCTGGCTGCGGTTCAGGGGCGGCAAGGGCGTTGCCACGTTCAGCGGGCTGGTGCTGGCGCTAAGCTGGCCGGTCGGGCTGATGACCTGCGCCACCTGGCTGGCGGCGGTGGCGATGTCGCGGATTTCGTCGGTGGGTGCGCTGGTGGCGGCGTTCCTGTCCACCGCATGGATGATCCTGCTGCGCGATTACGATCAGACGGCGCTGACGCTTGTGCTGACCGCGCTGATCTTCTGGCGCCACCGCGAGAACATCGCGCGCCTGCGCGCCGGCACCGAACCCCGGATCGGCAAGCGCTAGCCTGCGCGCCTTCCCTTGCGGAAGTGGCATCCGTGCCACGCCCCGCGCTGTTGCGCAAACACCGTATACGTCAAACTTGAGACGGAATCACGCGCCCGTTAGGAACAGAGTGACGATCGGGCCCGTTGATGGGCAGACAACGCGAATAATACGGAACAAGAAAAAATGAGCGCCCTTCTCGTCCTTTTCCTCATGGCGGCCTGTGTTGCCCTGTTCTTCGGCATTTCCGGTGCGGCGATCTGGTGGGTCGGCCGGCTTCCCACGGCGGCCGAGGCCAAGCAGGCCATCACGTCCAAGGGCGGCAACACCCCGGCCTGACGACCGGGGCATCGCCTTTGGTCACAGCGCGCCCGACAGGTGCGCGTCAAGGTCATCCAGCCGGTCCTGGCCCCAGAATTTCTCGGCGCCGTCCACGATGTAGAAGGGCGAGCCGAACACGCCCGCCGCCACCGCGTCTTCAAGGTTCTGCGCATAGATTTCGGCGCCGGCCAGCATGCCGCTGAAGGTCAGGTTCGGATCGAACCCCGCCTCGCGCAGGCAGTCCTGCACCACCGAATCCTCGGCGATGTCCTTTTCCTCGGCCCAGCTGGCGCGCAGGATGCAATGGACCAGCTGCCCCAGGTTTCCACCCCCCGCCTTTGCCGCCGCGATGATGGCATAGGACGCGGGCGCCGCGTTCGTGGGCCAATGCGCCGGTTTGAAATTGAACGGCAGCCCCGATTTGCGCGCCTGGCGCGGCAGTTCCTGCGCGCGATAGCTCAGCCGCGCCGGGTGCCGGTCCTTGGGGGCCGCGCCGCCGGTTCGCGGAAACAGCGCCATGATGTCCAGCGGCTTGTAGGCGATGCTGGCCCCGTGCTTTTCCGCGATCTGTTCCAGCCGATCCCCGGCCAGATAGGCATAGGGCGAAAGCACCGTGAAATAGTAGTCGATATGGCTCATGTTTACTCCGTGAACGCTCTTGGCTTTGCGCCACGCTAACCGCGTGTTAAGGCCCCCGCAACGTCACGAATCTGTCATCGCTGCCGAGGCCCCCTCCCCCATGCCCACCGTCATCGAACCCAAGCTCATCTCGGGCAATTCCAACCGACCGCTCGCAAACGCCATCGCGCGTCGCATGTCGCTGTACCGCGGCATGTCCGTGGGCCTTGTCGATGCTCGCGTCGAGCGGTTCAACGATCAGGAAATCTTTGTCGAGGTCTACGAGAACGTCCGCGGCGAGGACATGTTCATCGTCCAGTCGACGTCGCGACCGGCGAACGACAACCTGATGGAACTGCTGATCATGGCCGACGCGCTGCGCCGCTCGTCCGCATCAAGGATCACCGCCGTGATCCCCTATTTCGGCTACGCCCGTCAGGACCGCCGCACCAAGGCCCGCACGCCCATCACCGCCAAGCTGGTGGCCAACATGATCCACGAGGCGGGCATCGAACGGGTGCTGACCATGGATCTGCACGCCACGCAGATCCAGGGCTTCTTCGACATCCCGGTCGACAACCTCTATGCCTCGCCGGTGTTCGCGCTCGACATCATCAAGCAGTTCGAAGGCGGGCTGGACGACGTGATGATCGTCTCGCCCGACGTGGGCGGCGTGGCGCGGGCGCGCGAGCTGGCCAAGCGCATCAACGCGCCGCTGTCCATCGTCGACAAGCGCCGCGAAAAGCCCGGTGAAATTGCCGAGATGACCGTGATCGGCGATGTGTCGGGCAAAAAATGCATCATCGTGGACGACATCTGCGACACCGCCGGCACGCTGTGCAAGGCCGCCGAGGTGCTGATGAACCACGGCGCGACCGAGGTGCACGCCTATATCACCCACGGCGTTCTGTCCGGCCCTGCGGTCGAACGGGTGCGCGCATCGGTGATGAAATCGCTGGTGATCACCGATTCGATCGCCGCCACCGAAGATGTCGCCAGCGCCGAGAACATCCGCATCGTGCCCACCGCGCCGATGTTCGCACAGGCGATCCTGAACATCTGGAACGGCACGTCGGTGTCTTCGCTGTTCGAAACGGAAACGCTGGGGCCGATCTACGAAGGCATCATCTAGGCAATCGCTTGGCGACCCGCGCCCGCCCCGTTCCGGGCGCTGGCGCGGGTCAGCCTTCGATCTCTAGAACCGAGCTTTCGGACTGCGGCAGCGTGATCAGCTCGACCGCTTCCAACCCGCCCAGCACGTTGTCCACCGCCACGGTGGCAAGGATGATCCCCATCACGCGGCTGATGATGTTCGTGCCCGTCAGCCCGATGATCCGCTTGATCCGCCCCGCAAGCAGCAGCAGCACCAGCGTCACCCCCAGCACCGCAAGCAGCACCCCCGCCGTCACCATCTGGTCGGGGATCGAATTGCGGTTGTTGTCGGTCAGGATGACGATGGCCAGCATCGCCCCGGGCGAGGCGATGGACGGCATCGCCAGCGGAAACACCGCCCCGGCCATGTGATCGCGTTCCGCCTCTTCGATCTCACGCGCGGGCTTGCTGTCGCCGAAGATCATGGTCAGCGCGAACAGGAACAGGATGATCCCGCCCGCGATCTGGAACGAGCCCAGCCGCAGGCCAAGCGTATCCATCAGCAACTGCCCCGCCACCAGAAACGCCAGCAGAACGCCCGCCGCCACCAGCACCGCGCGCACGGCGATCTTCCAGTGCAGCACCGCCGGCACGCCGGCCACGGCAAAGAAATAGACGGGAAGCGATCCGATGGGATCGATCACGACAAAAAGGGTGATGAATTCGCGCAAGAGGGACGTCAGGTCGATTTCCGGCATCGGTCGTGCGGTCTCCATTTGAATGCGGGATCAGCGGGGCGGGCTTGCAAAGCGGGTGCCACCCCCCGCGCCGCGGCGCAAGGCCCATTCTGGGCGCCTGCCCCGCGAATGGGCGGGACTGCGCCACCATAACGCAAAAAGCCCCGCCTGGGCGGGGCCTTGCAATCGAAACGCGCGGTTTCGGTCAGAAATTCGGCTGCATCGGGTCCAGCCCGATATGCGTGCCGACGGCGACCATATCCTGCAGCAGCTTGGCTGCATCGTCCACGGGGCCGGGTTCGTTTTCCCAGTTGGCCTTGACCTCGTGGTACATCGCCTCGGCTTCCTTGACGAGCGCCTCGTAGGTGGGCTGGTCCATGTCCGCGTAGGGCACGGCCTTTTCCGCCAGAACGCTGACGCCGGCGCCCACTTCGACGAACCCGCCGGTGACGACGAATTGCTCGGTGCCCTTGTCGGTTTCGACCTTGAGGATACCGGGACGCAGCGTCGTGATCATGGGCTCGTGGCCCGGACCCACGGCAAGGTCGCCCTCGGAACCGGGGATCGCGACCAGCGAGGCCTGGGCGGACAACAGGTTCCGTTCGGGGCTCACCAGGTCGAATTGCATCGTATCAGCCATCAGGGCCTCCGGTTGGTGATGGGGGGCTGCAAGCCAGCCCCCCGGCAGTCATCAGGCCGCTTCCGCAGCCAGCTTTTCGGCCTTGGCCTTCACTTCCTCGATGCCGCCGACCATGTAGAAGGCCGCCTCGGGGAAGTGGTCGTATTCGCCGGCCACAACCGCCTTGAAGGACGAGATCGTGTCTTCAAGCGGAACCTGCACACCGTCCGAGCCGGTGAACACCTTCGCAACGTCGAAGGGCTGCGACAGGAAGCGCTGGATCTTGCGCGCGCGGGCCACGGTCAGCTTGTCCTCTTCGGACAGTTCGTCCATCCCGAGGATGGCGATGATGTCCTGCAGCGACTTGTAACGCTGCAGGATGCCCTGCACGTCACGCGCGACCTGGTAGTGCTCTTCGCCGACGATCTGCGGGTCGAGGATACGGCTGTTGGAATCCAGCGGGTCGACCGCGGGATAGATGCCGAGTTCCGAAATCGCGCGGTTAAGAACCGTCGTCGCGTCGAGGTGCGCGAAGGTGGTGGCCGGCGCCGGGTCGGTAAGGTCGTCCGCGGGAACGTAGACGGCCTGGATCGACGTGATCGACCCGTTCCGGGTCGACGTGATGCGTTCCTGCATCTGGCCCATGTCCGTGGCCAGCGTCGGCTGGTAGCCCA
>CAXICP010000180.1:0-6748 GCA_964022595.1 uncultured Salipiger sp. | reverse complement strand
CGTTCGGGTGGAAGTTGGTGGAAAAGATCACCAGCGTGTCGAAGGGCACCTCGAATTTCTCGCCCGATTGCAGGGCGAGGATATCCTTGTTTTCCTCCAACGGAACGATCCAGCGGTTCACCAGCTTCTGCGGCGGTTCGGCCTGTCGCCCAAGGTCGTCGACGATGAAGATGCCGCCGGTGGATTTCAGCTGCAGCGGCGCCTGGTAGGTGCGCGCCGTCGGGTTGTAGACAAGGTCGAGCATGTTCAGCGACAGCTCGCCCCCGGTGATGACCGTGGGGCGGTCGCACAGCACGTAGCGGGTATCAAAGCGGTTCTTGCGGCGCAGGGAATGGGGGTCATCCACCTCGGCCTCGGCGGCGGAATGCACGATTGGATCGTATACGGTGATCACCTGGCCGGAATATTCCACCGCGCGGGGAATGTAGATCTTGTCGCCCATCGCATCGCGGATGCCGTTGGAAATCGACGATTTCCCGTTGCCCGGCGGGCCGTACATCAGGATCGACCGACCCGCGCCCACGGCCGGCCCCAGGTGCGAGATCAGATCGTCGGGCAGCACCAGGTGGCCCATGGCCCCCATCAGCTGATCGCGTGTGATCTGCACGTTGCGGATCGACTGGCGCTTGACCTGTTCGGCGTAGACATGCAGCGGCACCGGCATGGGGCCGAAATATTCCGACTGGGCCAGCGCATCCATCGCCCGCGCCTTGCCGGCGTCGGTCAGCTGGTAGGTCATTTCATTGGTCGAGGTATGGTTGGCCCGCGTGCCGATCGCCTCAAGCAGGCCCTGGCTGCGGGCAATTTCGATGATTTCCTGTGTGATGCCGATGGGCAGGCAGATCGCCCGGGACAGGTAGGTGACCGTGTTGGCGTTCTTGCGAAACACCGATTTCAGCGCGATGTCCCGCATGAAGACCCGCGGCAGGCTGAGATCTTCAAGGCGTTTGGGCGGCGGAGGCGCCATGACGCCGGTGTTGGCGATGTTCATTCGTGCTGCACCCGTATGGCGGTTCTGTTGCTGTCACCATGACAACCGCTTTGTGGCGAGAGCTTGGCCCGCCTTGGGAAAAGCGGCGACGCGGGCCCGTCGCGCATGGACATCGGGCGGCTTTCCGTCAATTCTTGGCTCGAAGCCCGGGCGCAGATCCGGGCGCCGACAAATGACGAAAGAACAGGGGAGTTCCGCAATGTCCATCAAGTCGCTGCTCGCGGCCGCAAGTCTTGCCGCGCTGGCATCCGCCGCGCAGGCCGACGTCAAGGTCGGGATGATCACCACCCTTTCGGGCGGCGGCGCCAGCCTTGGCATCGACACCCGCGACGGGTTCCTGCTGGGGATGCAGGGCGCGGACGGGGTCGAGATCGTCATCGAGGACGACCAGCGCAAGCCCGACGTGGCGGTGCAGATCGCCGACAAGATGATCCAGTCCGACAAGGTCGACGTGCTGACCGGGATCGTCTGGTCGAACCTTGCCATGGCGGTGGTGCCCTCGGCCACGGCGCAGGGCAAATTCTACCTGTCGACCAACGCCGCCCCCGCGCAGCTTGCGGGCAAGGGCTGCCATCCGAACTATTTCGCCGTCAGCTACCAGAACGACAACCTGCACGAGGCCGCGGGCGCCTTCGCCAAGTCCGAAGGCTATGCCAACCCGTTCATCATGGCGCCGAACTACCCCGCCGGCCACGACAGCCTGAACGGGTTCAAGCGGTTCTTCGGCGGCGAGCTGGCGGGCGAGGTCTATACCCAGCTTGGCCAGACCGATTACGCCGCCGAGATCGCGCAGATCCGGGCCAGCGGCGCGGACAGCGTGTTCTTTTTCCTGCCCGGCGGCATGGGAATTTCCTTTCTGAAACAATACGCGGGCAGCGGAGTCGACCTGCCCGTGCTTGGCCCGGCGTTCAGTTTCGATCAGGCGATCCTGCAGGCGGTCGGCGACGCGGCGCTGGGGGTGAAGAACGGGTCGAACTGGTCCAAGGATCTGGACGTGCCCGCCAATGCCGATTTCGTCAGCGCGTTTCAGGCCGAATACGGCCGGCTGCCGTCGCTTTATGCCGCCTATGGCTATGACACCGCCCACCTGCTGCGATCGGCGCTGGACACGGCCGAGCCGTCGGATGCGGATGCCTTCCGCGCGGCGCTGAAGTCGGCGGATTTCGACAGCGTGCGCGGCAAGTTCAGCTTTGACACCAACCAGCACCCCATCCAGGACATCTATATCCGCGAGGTGGTCAAGGAAGGCGACATCTACACCAACAAGATCGTCGCCACCGCGATCAAGGACCGCTCTTCGGCCTATGTCGACGATTGCGCGATGAAGTGAAAGCGTGCGCCCCCGCGCCGTGCGGGGGCCGCTGAAGGCCGAAGATGTCACCTGTCCTGCTTGCCGAACAGATCCTCAACGGGCTGCAATCCGGCGTCATGCTGTTTTTGATGGCCGCCGGGCTGACGCTGATTTTCGGCGTCATGGGGCTTGTCAATCTTGCCCATGGCTCGCTGTTCATGGTCGGCGCCTTTGCGGCGGCGGCGGTGGCGGGCGCGACGGGCTCGTTCCTGCTTGCCCTTGTCGCGGCGCTGGCGGCGGCAGCCGGGGCGGGCGCCATTGTCGAGGTGCTGGTGATCCGCAGGCTTTACGCGCGTGACCACCTGGACCAGGTGCTGGCGACCTTCGCGCTGATCCTGATCTTTTCCGAAGGCACGCGCTGGCTGTTTGGCTCGTTCCCGCTGTACCTGGATATTCCGCCCTGGCTGGCGGGCACCGTGATGCTGCCCGGGGGCATCGAATACCCCGCCTACCGGCTGGCGCTGATCGCGGTGGGGCTGGTTGTGGCGGCGGGGCTGTGGTGGCTGAACGCCCGTACCCGGCTTGGCATCCAGATCCGCGCCGGGGAAAACGACCGCGAGATGATCGCGGCGCTGGGGGTCGATATCGGCAGGCTCTACACGCTGGTGTTCGCCATCGGCGCGGCGCTGGCGGGGCTTGCGGGTGCGCTGGTCGGGCCGATCCAGTCGGTGCAGGTGGGCATGGGCGAACCCGTGCTGATCCTGGCCTTCGTGGTCATCGTGATCGGGGGCATCGGGTCGATCAAGGGCGCGCTGGTGGGCGGGCTTCTGGTGGGGCTGACCGACACGCTGGGGCGCCTTGTGCTGCCTGAACTGTTCGCGCTGATCACCGACGCGTCTGGCGCGGCGACGCTTGGATCGGCCTTTGCGTCGATGGCGATCTACATCCTGATGGCGGGCGTGTTGATATGGAGGCCCACGGGCCTGTTCGGAGCGCGCGCATGATCCGTGAACCCTATGTGAACGCCGCCCTGCTGGCGGCGCTGCTGATCGTGCCCGGCTGGGCGGTCTGGGTCGATGAGCCCTTTACCATCACGCTGGCCACCCGCGCGGTGATCTTCGCGCTGGCGGCCGTGGGGCTGAACATTGCGCTGGGGCTGGGCGGGCTGGTCAGCCTGGGGCACGCGGTGTTCTTTGGCATCGGCGGCTATGCCATGGGCGTGCTGGCCAGCCACGCGCAAAGCTACACCCCCCTTTATGACGGGGCGTTCACCATCGAGGGCACCAAATCCATGCCGGTGATCTGG
The DNA here is from genome assembly GCA_964022595.1 of uncultured Salipiger sp. Classification (GTDB taxonomy): domain Bacteria; phylum Pseudomonadota; class Alphaproteobacteria; order Rhodobacterales; family Rhodobacteraceae; genus Salipiger. The sequence continues at coordinate 3,160 of CAXICP010000180.1, read as the reverse complement.
CTGGTGGCGGCGCTTGCCTCGGGGTTGGCCGCCTGGCTGATCGGGGCGCTGTCGCTGCGCACCTCGGGCGTGTATTTCATCATGATCACGCTGGCCTTCGGGCAGATGGCCTATTTCTTCGCCATCTCCTGGCCCGCCTATGGCGGCGAGGACGGGCTAAGCATCTATGTGCGCAACGGCTTTCCGGGGCTGAACACGCTTGACCCGATCCAGTTCTACGGGTTGTGCCTGGGCTGGCTGTGCCTTGCGCTTTGGGGGTATGCGCGGCTGCGCCGTTCGCCCTTCGGGCTGGCGCTGGATGCGGCGCGGCAGGTGCCCGGCAGGGTGCGCGCCGTGGGGCTTGATCCGCGCAGGCTGCAACTGGTCGCGCTGGTGATTTCGGGCGCGGTGACCGGGCTGGCGGGGGCGCTGTTCGCCGATCTGAACCGCTTTGTCAGCCCCTCGATGCTAAGCTGGCAGATGTCGGGCGAGATCATGGTCTTCGTCATCCTCGGCGGGGTGGCGCGGCTGTGCGGGCCGGTCGCGGGGGCGGTGTTCTACGTGCTGATGGAACATTGGCTGGGCGGAATCAGCGAATACTGGCAGATCTACCTGGGGCTGGTGCTGCTGGCGGTGGTCCTGTTCGGGCGGGGCGGGCTGATCGGGCTGATCTGCGGCAGGGGGCGGCCCGATGCCTGATGCCATCCTGTCCACCCATGAAATCGACAAGAGCTTTGGCGCGCTGCGCGCAAGCGAATCGATTTCGCTTACGCTTCGCGCGAACGAGATCCACGCCATCATCGGCCCTAACGGCGCGGGAAAATCCACGCTGATCGCGCAGATCTGCGGATCGCTGCGCCCCAATTCGGGCCGCGTGACCTTTCTGGGGCAGGACGTGACCGACCTGCCGACCGAAGCGCGCGCCCGGATGGGGCTGGCGCGCACCTTCCAGACCTCGGCGCTGGCGATGGACCACACGGTGCTGCAGAACGTGCTGCTGGGCGCGCTTGGCGCGTCGGCGCGGCCCTGGAGGTTCTTCGCGCCGATCACCCGCGACATTGCCCTGCGCGACACCGCCGAAGCGGCGCTGCGCGAAACCGGGTTGCAGGATCTGGCCGCGCGCCGCACCGCCGAGCTGAGCCACGGCCAGAGGCGTCAGCTGGAAGTCGCCGTGGCGCTGACCCAGGCGCCCCGCGCCTTCGTGATGGACGAGCCGATGGCCGGACTTGGCGCCGAAGGATCGCGGCGCCTGACCGGCTTTCTGGACGAGCTGCGCGCGACGGCCCCGATCCTGCTGGTCGAACATGACATGGATGCGGTCTTTGCGCTGGCCGACCGCATCAGCGTGCTGGTTTACGGGCGCATCATCGCGACCGGCAGCGTCGACGACATCCGCGCCGATCCGCGCGTGCGCGACGCCTACCTGGGGGACGGGGCATGACGCTGCTGACGCTGGCGGGGCTGGCCGCATCCTACGGCGCGACGCAGGCGCTGTTCCACGTCGATCTGGACGTCGCCGAGGGCGAGGCCGTGGCCATGATGGGCCGCAACGGGATGGGCAAGAGCACCACGGTGCGCTGCATCTGCCGCATGATGCCGTCGACGGGCGCGCTGATGTTCGACGGCCGCGACCTGTCGGGCCTGCCCTCGCACAGGGCGGCGCGGCTGGGCATCGGCCTTGTGCCCGAGGGGCGGCGCTGTTTCCGCGACCTGACCGTGACCGAAAACCTTTTTGCCGCGGCGCGCCCCGGCGCGTGGGATGCGCGCGGGGTCGAGCGGCTGTTTCCCCGGCTGGGCGAGCGACGCACGCAGCGTGCCGCATCGCTTTCGGGGGGCGAACAGCAGATGCTCGCCATCGGGCGTGCCCTGATGACCAACCCGCGCCTGCTGATCCTTGACGAGGCGACCGAAGGGCTGGCCCCCACCGTGCGGGCGGAAATCTGGGCTGCGCTTGGGGTGCTCAAGACGCAGGGAATGTCGATGCTGGTCATCGACAAGTCGCTGCGCGAGCTGCGCGGCGCCTGCGACAGGGCGGTGATCCTTGAACGCGGGCGCAGCGTCTGGTCCGGTCCGATGGAACGGCTTACGGCGCAGGTCGCCGATGCGCACCTTGGGATCTGACGCCACCGGCGTGATTGCTTGCCGCGCCGGGGCACGAGCGCTTATCACCACCCCGACGAAACAGGAGCCCGCAATGTCGATCCCCCCCGATGCCGAGGCGCGCCGCGCCATTCCCCCGGTGATCTGCTACCCCAACCAGTCGCTGCCGGTGCCCGACATGGTGCTGTACGAAACCGCGCTGGACGGCGCGCAGATCGTGTCACAGGTGCTGGCCCCGCCCCGGGACGCCTGCCATTTCCGGGTGAAGGCCGGGCAGTTCTTTCGCATCACCAGCGTCGACGGCCCGCAGGTCGGGGACCTGAACCTTTGGCATGACGGCGATCTGACCGAGCGGTTCTATTCGGGCAAGACGCGCGCGCTGCACGGCACCCACGTGACCACCGGCGAGCGGCTGTGGTCAAGCTTTCCGCATCTGCGGCCCATGGCGACGATCGTTCAGGACACGCTGGGCTGGTACGGAATCGATGCCTTCGGCGGGTCGGTCCATGACGTGATCGGCACGCGCTGCGATCCCTACACGGGCAACCTGCTGTCCGGGGCGCAGTATCATCACTGCTGCCATTCCAACCTGACGCGCGCGTTGGCCGACGCCACGGGCCTGCCCCTGCACGAGGCCGAGGGCCATGTGCACGATGTGCTGAACGTGTTCATGTGTACCGGGTTCACCCGCGACACCGGGCAGTATTTCCTGAAGGCACGCCCCGTAAGCCCGGGCGATCACCTGACATTTTTTGCCGAGATCGACCTGCTGGGCGCGCTCAGCGCCTGCCCGGGGGGCGATTGTTCATCCGAGCACAGCTCTGATGTGGCGGTCTGCCATCCGCTGAAGGTCGAGGTGCTGGACCCGGCGCCCGGCGCGCTGGATGGTTGGACGGCGCCCAGGGCCAACGGGTACGACCGCAGCCATGGGCGCCGGATGCCGGAAACAGGCGCCTAGGCGAAAGCGGCCTGCAGCGCGATCTGGACCATGTCACCAAATGAGCTTTGCCGGTCTTCGGCCGGCAGGGCCTCATGCGTGATCAGGTGATCCGACACGGTCAGCACCGCAATGCGCACCGCG
>CAXICP010000179.1:0-6788 GCA_964022595.1 uncultured Salipiger sp. | reverse complement strand
CATGGGGTCGTCCTGAGTCGGCGACCGCCGAGATCTACACCCTTTCCCGCCACGACGCTGATCGCTGCGGAACCGCCCCTGCGCCACCGGTTCAAGCCGGTTCCACAGCACCGAGCGGCGCAGCGCGGGCGCGGCTTCGGCGGGGATGCCGGACACGGCAAGGATGCGCGCCTCGGGGCGTTCGGCAAGCCGTTCCAGCGGCGTAGGCGCGGCAAAGGAAAATTCGGTCTGCCCGCGCCAGGCGTTTTCCAGGCCCAGCAGGTCCAGCATGTTGCCGAACATGCTGTCGGCGCCAAAGGCGCGCACGTGGCGGGCGTCTCCGATCTGCACGACGTAGACGGGGCGGTCCTGCCACAGCGCCAGGCGCGAGCGCAGCGCTTCAAGCGTCTGCATCGCGCGGCTTTCGGCGTGCAGCGCGGCCTCGGGGCGGTTCAGGCGTTCGGCAAGGTCGGTCATGGCGCGAATGGCGCGGGGCCAGGGGGCGGCGCCCTCGCCGTAGACGGCGCGCGACATCACCGGCGCGATGGCCGACAGGCGCGGCTGGATGCGCGCATACCAGGGCGAGGACAGGATCAGCGTCGGGCGCGTAAGTTGCAGCAGTTCGAAATTGGGCGATCCGCGCAGGCCCAGGTCGGTGACGTTCGCCGGCACCTCGGGTTCCATCGCATCGGCGCGGAACCGCACGAGTTCGCAGGCGGCCACGGGCACCGCGCCGATGGCCAGCGCCGATTCCAGCATGGCCCAGTCGATCGCGGCAAGGCGGGGGGTGTCCCTGGCCCAAAGGGGGTACGCCGGAGCGAGGGCCAGGGACGTAAAGGCGCCGCGCAACAGGGCGCGGCGCCTTATGGGGGCGGGCGGTTTCACCACTTCCAGGTCAGGCGGGCCTGAACCGAGCGGCCATCGCCGTAATAGCAGCCGAACGATCCGCAGTTCGCGACATAGGCTTCGTCCAGCAGGTTCGACACATTGACCGACAGGCCCAGATCGTCGGTCAGCGCATAGGATGCCTGAAGATCGACCAGCGTGACCGCGTCGAGGTCATAGACGTTGGCCGCATCGCCGAAGCGTTCGCCGATGTAGCGCAGACCGCCGCCCACCTGCAGCCCGGCCAGCTGCGTGGCGGGCGCGAAATCGTAGTTCACCCAAAGGCTTGCGTTGTGGGTGGGGGCGTTGGCCAGCGCGTTGCCCTTGTTGTCGCCGCTTAGCACCTCGGTCTGGTTCCAGCTGTACTGGCCGCGCAGGTTCCAGCCCCGGGCAAGGTCGGCGGTGCCTTCCAGTTCCAGGCCGCGCGATCTGACCTCGCCTTCCTGGCGGTAGTCGCCGATGCCGTTGGCGTCGGTGTAGGCGCTTGTCACGTTGGTCTGGCGCAGATCGTACAGCGCCGCGGTGAACAGCGCGTCGAATCCCGCGGGCTGGTATTTCACCCCGGCTTCCCACTGCTTGCCGCGGGTGGGATCGAAGGCCGAGCCGCTGTTGTCGGTGCCGATTTCCGGATCGAACGAGGTGGAATAGCTCAGGTAGGGGGCCACGCCGTTGGCGAACAGGTAGGACAGGCCGATGCGCCCGGTTGTCGCCTCGTCTTCCTGGTCGACCTTCGAGGTGCCGGCGAAGTTGGTGTAGGTGCTGCCGGTCTGCTGCGTCCAGTCGTGGCGCAGGGCCGCGCCGGCGCGCCAGTTGCCAAGCGAAATCTCGTCCTGGACGTAGATGCCCACCTGTTCCAGCGTCAGATCGTCCGCCGACACGTACCACGGCGTGCCAAGCGAGGCGCCGTCATACGAGGGGTCGGAATAGCTGATGCTGTCCGCCGTCAGGAAGCCCGTTTCGCTTTCAACGCCGTAGCGGCGCGCGTCCAGCCCCAGCAGCAGGTCGTGCGACGCGGCGCCGATGTCGAAGCGCCCGTTCAGGTACAGATCAAGGTTGCGGGTGTAGCTGTCTTCGCTGGTGGTGTTGGCGCCCCGGCTGATCGTGTCGCCATCCGCGTCAAGGCCGCTGACGTAAAAGCCGGTATAGTCCCAGTCGAATTTCTGGTAGCGGAAATTGGCGCCGACGGTCCAGCTGTCGCTTAGCGCGTGGCTGAGTTCGAAGCCAAGGTTGGTCATCTCGCGGTCGGATTCGTCGTCGGAGGGATCGCCCGCGTAGAAATCGCGCAGGTCGTGGTCGTCTTCGGACCGGGTCAGTTCATAGGGTACCCCGGCGGGGGTGATCGGGCTGTCCTTCAGCCAGGACGCCAGGAATTCCACGCTGGTGCCCTCGGCGGGCTGCCAGCGGGTGGCAAGGCCAAGGTACTGGCGCGAATTGGTCAGGTCTTCGACATCTTCTTCGGTGTCGCGCGCCACGGCGGTGACGCGGGCGGCGAAAGTATCGCTGAAGGCGTGGTTGTAATCGATGAAGCCCTCGGTCGCCTTCGGATCGCCAACCCCCACGCCCAGCTCGCCGAAGCTGAGGAACTGAGCGCGCTTTTGCACCTGGTTGATGATGCCGCCGGGAATGCCCGCGCCATACAGCGCCGAGGACGGCCCGCGCAGCACCTCGACCCGTTCCAGCGAATAGATCTCGAACGCGGGGGCGCCGAAGTCGCGCATCAGGCGCAGCCCGTTGAGGTACTGCGCATCCGATCCGTTGAAGCCGCGGATGGTCGGGCTGTCAAAGCGCGGATCGGTGCCGAAGGGCTGCGCCGTCAGGCCGGCGGTATAGCCCAGCGTGTCGCCCAGCGTGGTGGCGCCCTGGTCTTCGATCTGCTCGCCGGTGATGACCGACACCGATTGCGGCGTTTCCAGCACCGGCGTGCCCGTGCGGGTCGCGGTGCCGGCGACGGGGGCGACGTAGCCCGGCACCGGGTCGGATGGATCGGCGGCGCCATCCACCACGAGCGTGCCAAGGTCGTAAAGATCGGCGGTCGATTGCGCCGAAGCCGCCGAGGCCAGCGCCAGCAGGCTGGCGCCGGTGGCAAGCGCGGAACGAAGGGAAGGGGTCATGTCATCACTGTCCGGGGTTCTGATTCTATACCCGACCGAATAGATCGGAAATCACGGGCTGGCTTGAACGGAACCGGCGGGATTTGAACCCGCCGGGACAAATCGCCTGCGGCGCCAGTCTCCGGGGGTCTGGCCCGTCCTGGCGCGAAAGGCGCGCGTCAGGTGGGCCTGGTCGGAAAAGCCGGTGGCGGCGGCGATCCCGGCAAGGCTGTGATCGCTGTCGCGCATCATCGCCTGCGCCGCATCCAGCCGCAGCCCCATCAGCCAGCGCTGCGGCGTCAGCCCGAGGCTGGCGCGAAAGGCGCGGGTCAGCCAGCTTTCCGAAAGGCCCGCGACAGAGGCCAGTTCAGCCGTGGGAATGCGCCGGTGCAGCGCGCCGCCCGCGTGGGTTTCCAGCGCGCGCAGCAGGTGGGGCGGCAGGCCGCCACGGTCGGTTTCGGGGGCGGGGGCGGGCAGGTCCAGCACCTCGGCCAGCAGCGCCGACAGCAGCCCGTCGCTGGCAAGATCGGGGCGGGCGGGGCGTTCGACCTCATCCGCGATCATGCGGGCCAGGGCCGACACCACCGGCCCGGCCTGCGCCAGCCGGGGCCGGCGCAGCGCCTCGGGCGAGGCCAGCCCGTGCAGTCGCTGCGCAAGGGGGCCGGCATCCAGGTGCAGATCAAGATGGGCGTAGGAGCCCGCGTCGCGAAATTCGCTCCACAGCGGGACATGGGCGGGGACGTAAAGCACTTCGGTCGTGCTTTGCCAGGGGGCGGTTTCCTCGGTGCGCAGGCGCAGGCTTTGCCCGCCGCTTAGAAACACCACAAGGCGCGGGTCGGGTGCGCTGTAAAAGCCGCCGCCGCCGGCGTCGCTGTGCACGTGCCACACATCCGCGATGGCGCCCGGCCAGCGGCGCCAGGACAGCGGGCGCAGCGTGCGGATGGCGCGGGTGCGCGCGGTCATGCGGGGCATGAAGGTCATCGGCGCGGCCTGCGTGCAAGGGGCGCGCAGGTCACGACCAATAGGCCGCGGCCGAGAATTCCGTCTTGTCCAGCCCCTGTTCGGCCAGCCAAGCCCGCGCGGCCTGCGCGTCGGGCTTGTGCCCGGCGAAGAACACGTGGCGGTCGGCGCCGGGCAGGTCGAGCGCGCGCAGCGCCTGAAGCGGCGTCTCGCCAGTCCCGCGCATGACCCAGCGCAGCGTCACGCCGTCGGGATGGGCAATGTGCTGGATGTCGCCCGGCGTGGGCACGAACAGCGCGGCCTGACCCCTTGTCTGCGCGGGCAGGGCTTGCAGGGCGCGGGCCATGACCGGCATCGCGGTTTCATCCCCGACCAGCCCGATCCAGCCGCAAGGGGCGGGCAGGCTGCCGCCTCCGGGCCCGGTCAGCGCAACGGTATCGCCGGGGCGGACGCGATCGCACCAGGCGGTGACGCGCCCTCCGTCGTGGCGAAACACGTCAAAGGCGATGCGGGTGCCGGCGCCGGTCGTTTCGATAGAGCGCACCGTGTAGACCGGGCGGTGCCAGGCGGTCATGCCCCCCGGCCAGACCGTGGCGCCGGCGGCGTCGGTTTCGGGCCAGCCAGCGCCGTCGGGGCCAAGAAGCAGGCGGAAATGCAGCCCATCCGGGTCAAAGCGCGCCAAATCCGCGCCTTCGATCACCACGCGGCTATAGGAAGGGGAAATCCGATCGGCCGCCAGAACCGTCGCGCGCGACTGGTTGCCCGGCTGGCGCCCGGCCAGATCCTCGCGCCAGTCGGGCTCCAGCCCGTGGTCGCGCAGCCGTTCGGCCAGCATGTCGCGCGCCAGTTGCAGCGCGGCGGTGTCGGGGCTTTCGATGCACAGCCTTGTCGTCGCGCCATCGGGCAGCACCGTCAGCGCGCCGCGCGGCAGGGAAATCACGATGCCCCCGGCGGTATCGGTCACCGGGCGCCGCGTGGTTTCGGCGATGCTGCGAAAGGTGGGCAGCGCCTGCGCGCAGTCGATGTTTAGAAAGGCGGTCGCTCGCTGCCTGGGGCGCGGGTGGCATGAACGCCAGAGCGATGCCGGGCACCAGCGGCCCAGGCGATGCGGTTCTGCCGGGATGAAGTGTCGGGAAAGACCTGTCGGCCGGGCTGGGCGCAAACGCCTTGCTGCGCAAGACAGTCGCGCCAAGGCGGGCAAGTGTCAAGGTGGCAGCTGAAAACGGAAAAAGGCGGGCCCGAAGGTCCGCCCATCCGTGGCTGCGCTATCTGTCTGCCTGGCTGGGTCGCTGCGTGGCTGCCGATAAGGTGGCTACGTGGTGCTGCCGTGCTGGGTGGATAGATGCGTCGCTGTTGACTGACATATAGGTCCACCGCCGGCGGGGGTCAAGAGAAAATGCAACGAAATCATATAGTTGACAGATTTACTCGGGCTTAAAAGGCAAAGCGTTTTGGTCGGAAATGCAAAAAGGCGCGCCCGAACCGGGCACGCCAAAGCCGCATCGCAAGCGGAAGATCCGGGTCTAGAACAGCGGAGGCTGCCCGCCGACGCCCTGCGCCAGTCGCTCCTCGATCCGGTCCAGGCTCTCGTTCAACTTGGTCAGGTTTGACTGGTTGACCTTTTGGCGCAGCTGGATGAATTCGGAAAACACGAAGCCCAGCAGCAGGTTGCGGTCGATTTCATACTGCGGCATCGGCTCGGGCAGGTTCTGCGCGAACCGGTCCAGCGGCAGGTTGCAGTTCGGCAGCGTGCGCAGCCAGTCGACCGAGTCGGCGGCGCGGGTGCGCGCGGCGGGAACGCCCGATCCGGGGGTCACGGCCTTGGCATCCTGCGCCGCCATATAGGCCCGCGCCTGTTTGCTGATCGCGCTGATCGTGGCCTGCGGAAAGTCGAGGTTCTGCATCAGGCGCACCAGCTCGCTGATGCGGTCGTCCAGCCTGGGGTTGTGATCTTCCATGGCGCGCATGGCGTCGGTCAGGGTGATTCCCAAGCTGCCGAAGAAGTCGTCATGCAGCGCGGCGGGGTTTTCGCGGTCGAACCGATAGGCGCGCACATCGACGTTTTCCGGCCCCAGAAGCGCGCACCAGGGCGCCACGGCGCGGCGATAGTCGAAATGGATATCCTCGATATCGCCGTTCAGCGCGGTGTTCAGATCCGCGACCGGCCGGTTCATCTTGATAAGCTGGTTGTACCACGACCGCACATGCGACGCCGGATCGCGCAGGTAGACGATGGCGCGCACCTGAAGCCCAGCGGGGCGGGTTTCAAGGATGTTGCGCAGCACGTCCTGCGCGGCGGGAAACTGCCCGATGCGCATCAGCTCTTCGGAACTCACAAGCGTCACCGGATGGGGCGAGGCCTGGATATGGTCGAACAGGTCGCCCCAGATCTTCTGCGGCGGCACCGGCTTGGCATAGCCGTGCATCAGCTTGGTCACGCCGATCTGCCGCAGGATCGAGAAAAGCAGCGCGGAATGCTTGGCGTGATCGCGCCAGACATCGGGGTAATCGACCCCGTGATCGGCCAGAAACCGTTGATGTTCGGCAGCAAAGACTTGCAATGCGGTGGTGCCGCTCTTGTAGTGAGCGATGTGCAGGATAAGCGTCTTGGTCATTGCTCGATGTCTTGTTCATGTGGGGGCCAGACATCGCCGAAGAGCTGTCCGTCGCGCCGGGACCATATCTGTGCCGCAACGACCGGTTTGGGTCAAGTCCGGGGCCGCGACGCGGCAATTCATGGGATTTCCCGTGAAACTGATCGAAAAAGCCATGGGCTGTCCGGGTTTTCTTCACCTTTTGGCGGTTACGCTGACCTAGCCTCGGTCGCTAGCATCGGGAATCACGAAACCACAGCGAAGGACCCAGGATGGCCGC
>CAXICP010000178.1:0-6797 GCA_964022595.1 uncultured Salipiger sp. | reverse complement strand
CATCGAAAAGATGAGCGCTGTCGGGGAAATCGGGGCGCAGCATCTCGGCGTAGCTGCGGTAGATGCGGGCGTCATCCTCTTCGCAGGAAATCGCGAGGGCCAGCACCTCTTGTTCGCTCAGTTCGCTGAAGCGGCGGCGTTGATTGAAGAAGCGCATGGGGGGCTCTCTGACGTTTAGAACGATTCTAAACTAACCTGGGGGACGCGGGATGCAAGGGCGAATTGCCCGCAAGGTACCGCCATCGCGCCCGGGCGCCATGATATCGCGCAAGCCGGGGCGGACTTGTCCGCGCGCCAAGTGAGGGTTCTGGGAATGCTGGAGGGGCGGTCGCAAGTATCCCGCCGCCGGGGCGAGATGGTGATCGGCAACCTCATGGCCGCCGATCAGCTTTCGCAATTGGGCAAGGCGGACCGGTGGTCCAAGGGAATGCGCGTGGTCGGGCCGGCGCCTAGTCCAGCCGGCGCACCAGAAGCTGGTTGCCCGGCCCGCGCTTGGTTTCGAACACCTTCAGCTCGGACACCAGGTCCGACAGCTTGCGCTTGCCATAGGTGCGGGTGTCGAAATCGGGGTTGGCGGCGGTGATGAACTGCCCCAGCTGGCCCAGGGTGTACCAGTCGTCTTCCTGCTCGATCGCGTCCATGGCGGTGAAGATCAGGTTGCGCGCCTCGTCCAGTTTGCCGGTGGGCTTGGGTTCGCGGTTGCCCGCCTTCTGTTCCGGCGCACCATCAAGGTTTTCCAGAAAGATGAACCGCTTGCACGCCTTGCGGAAGGCGTCGGGGGTCTTTTGCATCCCCATGCCGTAGACATCCAGGCCCTGTTCGCGGATGCGGCTGGCAAGGCGGGTGAAATCGCTGTCGGAACTGACCAGCACGAACACGTCGAACCGCCCGGTGTGCATCAGGTCGATGGCGTCGATCACAAGGCTGATGTCCGACGCGTTCTTGCCCACGGTGTTGGCGGGGGAATGCAGCGGCACAAGGCCGAATTCGGCGGTGATCTTGGACCAGCCCGACATCTGCTGGCTGGAAAAGTCGCCGTAAAGGCGCCGCACGCTGGCCTCGCCCAGCGAGGCAAGCTCGTCAAAGATCGCCTTGCAGTATTTCGGAGACGTGTTGTCGGCGTCGATCAGGACGGCGAGCAGGCGTGGCGCATCGGCCATCAGGAATCCTTTCCGGCGGAACCATCCGCCACAAGTGTCTTGTACATCACAAGCGCGTCCACATAGCCCTTGGACGGGTGCAGGAAAGCCTGCGGCAAACGGCCGACGATGTCGAATCCGCCCCGTTCCCACAGGCCCACCGCCCGGGTGTTGGTCGAGACGACGAAATTGAATTGCATGGCGCGATAGCCCGACTCGCGCGCGGTGTGCAGCGCATGTTCCAGCATCCGCCGCGCCACGCCGCGCCCCTTTTGCGCGGGATCGGTGACAAAGCCGCAGTTGCAGACATGCCCGCCCCCGCCGCCCTGATTGCGCACCAGGTAGTACGAGCCCGAGAACTGCCCGCCAAGAAGGGCGCTGTACACCTGCCGCCCCGGCCCCGTCCAGTAGGCGATCGCGTCATCGCGCGAAATGCCGGGGTCGATGGCATAGGTGTCGCCGGCGCGGAACACCGGTTCCAGCACCCGCCACAGCGCGTCGCGGTCGCGGGGCTGGAAGTCGCGGATCATGAAATCGGTCATTCAAGCCCCTCGGTTTCGATGTGGATCAGCGCGCCGCAATGCTTGCAATGCACCGCGTCGCGATCGTGCAGCGACAGCCCGCAGCGGCGGCAGGGCTCGCGCACCTTGGTGGGTCGGAACAGCACCTGCGCCAGCCGCAGGAACAGCGTGACGCCAAAGATCATCACCACCACCGAGATCAGCCGCCCAAGCGAGCCTTCGAGCGTGATGTCGCCAAAGCCCGTGGTGGTCAGCGCGGTGATGGTGAAATAAAGCGCGTCCGCATAGTTGCCGATATCGGCGTTGGTGGCGTGCTGCGTGGCATAGACCAGCCCCGTCATCACGAAGACGAACACCAGCAGGTTCAGCGCCGCGACGAATTCATCCTGGAACCGGCGAAAGAACGGCACATCCCGTCGCAGCCGCGACAGCAGGTGATAGGTGCGCAGGAACCGCAGCGTGCGCACCACCCGCAGAAACCCCAGCCCCTCGCCCGCAAGTGGGGCAAGAAAGGACACGATCGCGGCGGCATCCGCCAGCGTATAGGGGTTGATCGCAAACCGCAGCCGGTTGCGTTCAATCGCCAGCCGGGCCAGGAAATCAGCCAGGATGAACGCGCCAAACACCATGTCCACGATTTGCACCGTGCGCCCGTGGTCGGTGAACGATGTCGCCACCACGAACAGGATGGTGACCATGTCAAAGCCCAGCAGGCCGTAACGAAACCGGTGCGCGCGGTCGCTGTCGCCCTGGTAAAGCTCGCGAACCGTGTCGAGCACGCGGTGTTTCATGCCTGTCCTGTCCGAATTGCCCATGTCTTTCCCCTATAGGGCGGGGCGGCGGGGGCGGGCAAGCGGCTATCGCCGGGCAGCGCGCCCCGGTCAAAGGTCCTTGACGAGGCGCAGCGCGTCGAAGATCGCCGCGTGGGTGTTGCGCGCGCTGACCGCATCGCCGATGCGGAACAGCTGGAAATCGCCGGCCGGGTTGCGCGTGATGGTTTGCCGGCGCCCTTCGATCAGCGCTTCGTGATCGACCGCCCCGCCGTTGCGCGACAGCGGCCTCAACGCGAAATACAGATCGTCCAGCGGCATGGTGCCGTAGTTCACCACGATCTGGTCATAGGTTCGTTCGCTGGTGAAACCGCTGTAATCGGTGCCGATGGTCGCCCTCAGCCGGTTGCCGTCGCGGCTGATGTCCAGCAGGCGGCGGGTGACGGTAAATGTCGTGTCCTTGTCCTGCAGCGCGCGCATGTAGGGAACCAGGTTCATCGCCATGATGTCGGGCGCGAAGCTGCGGTCGGGGGTCATGATTTCGACCCGGGCGCCGGCGTTCGCGGCGATCTCGGCGGCCATGAGCGCGGGGTGATCGCCGCTTTCGTCATAGATCAGGATGTCCTGGCCCGGCTTCACATCGCCCGAGATCAGATCCCAGGCGCTGACGGCAAGCGGCTGATCCCGGCCGCTTTCGAACAGTTCGGTGTTGGGCAGACCGCCGGTGGCGATGATGACCACGTCGGGATGCAGCGCGGTGACGTCTTCGGGTTCGGCCCAGGTGTTGAACCGGAATTCCACGTCGCGGGCGGCGCATTGGGACATGCGCCAGTCGATGATGCCGAACATCTCGCGCCGCCGTGGGTGCTGCGCCGTCAGGCGAACCTGCCCGCCGGGATCGGGCTGCGCTTCGAACACGGTGACGGCGTGGCCACGTTCGGCAGCGACGCGCGCGGCTTCCAGCCCGGCGGGCCCGGCGCCGACGATCACCACCCGCCTGGGGGTCGCGGCGGGGGCCACCGCGTGCGGCATCGTCAGTTCGCGCCCGGTGGCGGCGTTATGGATGCACAGCGCCTCTCCGGCGGCATAGATCCGGTCAAGACAGTAGGTTGCGCCAACGCAGGGGCGGATGTCATGTTCGCGCCCCTCGACAATCTTGCGCACGATATGCGGGTCGGCCATGTGCGCGCGCGTCATCCCCACCATGTCCAGCAGGCCCGAGGCCACCGCGTGGCGCGCCGTGGCCACGTCGGGGATCTTGGCCGCGTGAAAGGTCGGCATGCCGGTCGCCGCCCTGACCGCGCCCGCGAAATCCAGATGCGGCGCGTTCTTCATGCCCTGAACGGGGATCAGGTCGGTCATCGCCGGGTCGGAATGGATGCGCCCGCGCACGACGTTGAGAAAATCGACCATGCCGCTTCTGGTCAGGCGCCGGGAAATCTCGATCCCCTCGTCCGGGGTGATGCCGCCTGCCTCGGCCTCGTCCGCCGTGTAGCGCAGCCCGACGATGAAATCCGGCCCGACCCGCGCGCGGATGCCCGCCAGCACGTCCATCAGCAGTTTCATCCGGCTGTCCAGCGTCTGCCCGCCGTAGGGCCCATCCAGATCGTTGGTCAGCGGCGACCAGAACTGGTCCAGCAGGTGGCCGTAGACCTGCAGTTCGATGCCGTCCATGCCGCCGTCCTTCATCCGCTCGGTGGCGTCGGCGAAATCGGCGATGATGCGTTCGATGTCCCAGTCTTCGGCCAGCTTGGGGAAGGCCTTGTGCGCCGGTTCGCGATGCCTGGACGAGGACACCGACGGCAGCCAGTCGCCCTTGGACCAGCCGGTGCGGCGGCCAAGATGGGTCAGCTGAATCATCACCGCGCAGCCGTGGTCGTGACAGGCAGCGGTCAGGCGCCGGATGTGGGGCACGACCTCGTCCTTGTAGGCAAGGATGTTGTTGAACACCGGCGGGCTGTCGCGCGACACCGCCGCGGACCCGGCGGTCATCGCCAGCGCCACGCCGGCCTTGGCGCGTTCGGCGTGATAGGCGGCGTAGCGCGCCTTGGGCATGCCGTCTTCGGGGTAGGCGGGTTCGTGGCTGGTGATCATGATCCGGTTGCGAAGCGTCAGGTGCTTCAACTGGTAGGGCTGAAGAAGGGGATCGTTCGACATGGCTGGCTCCGTGGCGGCTGGATCGACGATTCCCAGAATGTGCACTTATGTCAAGTAAAGGTTCACCTATGTCCATTCTTCTTGCCGGCCGGCGGCCGGGCGCGTATCGTCCGGCGCATGTCTGTTGATCCCGAAAGCATCGATGCGCCGGACAAAACCAGCGGCTGGCGCGGCTCGCGCGAGGTCTGGCTGGATGCGGCGCGGCAGGCGCTTGTGGCCTCGGGCGTTGACGCGGTGAAGATCCAGCCGCTGGCAAGCGCGCTGAACCTGTCACGCACCAGTTTCTACTGGTTCTTCAAGGACCGAAGGGCGCTGCTGGACGCGCTGCTGGCGGAATGGGAGGCGAAGAACACCGGCGCCTTCGCCGACGCCTGCGGCGCCTATGCGCAGTCGATATCCGAAGGCATCCTGAACCTGATCGTGGTGTTCCACGACGAATGCCTGTTCGAACCGCAACTGGATTTCGCGATCCGGGGCTGGGCGCATGGCGCGCCGGACGTCGCCGCGCGGGTCCACGCGGCGGATGATGCCCGCCTTGCCGCGATTCGCCAGATGTTCGAACGGTTCGGTTATCCCGAGGATGAAGCCGATGTGCGCGCCCGCACCGTGTACCTGACCCAGATCGGCTATATCGCCATGCAGGTCAGGGAAGACGCGGCGCTGCGCATCGCGCGGGCGCCGGGATACGTAAAGACCTTTTGCGGGGTGGCGCCGACGGCGGGCGAGCTGGCCAAGTTTCACGCCCGGCTGAATTTTGCGCCCGGGGCGTAGCTTGCCCCAGCAATAGGGCCAAAAGAAAACACCGCCGCGCGGGGGGCGCGGCGGTGCAGGTTCTGTCAGATCATTCGGCCGTCAGAAGCGGCGGCTTCTTCGACGAAAGCCGAAGCTTTTCCGGCCCCTCGATCTTGAGCTCGAGCGCGTCGTTCTTCAGCCCGACCTTGACGACCCCGCCCGTGGTCAGCTTGCCGAACAGAAGCTCTCCGGCGAGCGGCTTCTTGAGGTTCTCCTGGATCACGCGGCCCAGCGGGCGGGCGCCCATGCGATCGTCATACCCCTTGTCCGCAAGCCATTCGGCGGCGGGGCGGGTCAGTTCGATGGCCACGTTGCGGTCCATCAGCTGCGCTTCAAGTTGCAGCACGAACTTTTCGACGACCGAAAGGATGACCTCTTTCGGCAGCGGCTGGAAGCTGATGACGGCGTCCAGACGGTTGCGGAATTCCGGCGTGAAGGTCCGTTCGATCGCGGCGGTATCCTCGCCGGTGCGCCGGTCGCGCCCGAAGCCGATGGCAGCCTTGGCCTGTTCGGCCGCGCCCGCGTTCGACGTCATGATCAGGATCACGTTGCGGAAATCCACCGTGCGCCCGTTGTGATCGGTCAGCGAGCCGTGGTCCATGACCTGAAGCAGGATGTTGTAGACATCCGGGTGCGCCTTTTCGATCTCGTCCAGCAGCAGCACGCAATGCGGATGCTGGTCCACGCCGTCGGTCAATTGCCCGCCCTGGTCAAAGCCGACATAGCCCGGAGGCGCGCCGATCAGGCGCGAAACCGCGTGCTTTTCCATGTATTCCGACATGTCGAAGCGCAGCAGTTCGACCCCAAGCGAGCTTGCAAGCTGCTTGGCGACTTCGGTCTTGCCCACGCCGGTGGGGCCGGCGAACAGGTAGTTGCCGATGGGCTTTTCCGGTTCGCGCAGACCCGCACGGGCCAGCTTGATCGCCGCCGACAGCGCCTCGATGGCGTTGTTCTGCCCGAAGACCACCCGCTTGAGCGTGCCTTCAAGATCCTTCAGCACTTCGGCGTCGTTCTTGGACACGTTTTTCGGCGGGATGCGGGCGATCTTGGCCACCACATCTTCGATTTCCTTGGCGCCGATGGTCTTGCGACGCTTGGATTCGGCGACCAGATGCTGCGCCGCGCCGGCTTCGTCGATGACGTCGATGGCCTTGTCGGGCAGCTTGCGGTCGTTGATGTAGCGCGCCGACAGTTCCACGGCGGACTTGATCGCATCAGCGGTGTATTTCACGCTGTGATGCTCTTCGAAATAGGGCTTGAGCCCCTTGAGGATCTTGACCGTGTCGGGGACCGAGGGTTCGTTCACGTCGATCTTCTGGAACCGGCGCGACAGGGCGCGGTCCTTTTCGAAATGCTGGCGGAACTCCTTGTAGGTGGTCGACCCCATGGTGCGCAGCTTGCCGCCCGCAAGCGCGGGT
>CAXICP010000177.1:0-6828 GCA_964022595.1 uncultured Salipiger sp. | reverse complement strand
CATTGGTCAGTTCGGTCTTGCCCACGCCGGTCGGCCCAAGGAACAGGAAACTGCCCAGCGGGCGGTTTTCGTCGTTCAGCCCGGCGCGCGCCCGGCGCACGGCATTGGCCACCGCCCGCACCGCCTGGTTCTGGCCGACCACGCGCTTGTGCAGCCCGTCTTCCATGCGCAGCAGCTTGTCGCGTTCGCCTTCCAGCATGCGCGACGTGGGAATCCCGGTCCAGCGTTCGACCACTTCGGCGATCTGCTCGGGGCGCACGGCTTCTTCGACCATGACGTCGCCTTCGGCGTCATCCGCTTCGGCCAGCTGCCGTTCGATCTGCGGGATACGCCCGTACTGCAATTCGCCGGCGCGGGCAAAGTTGCCCTCGCGCTTGGCGATTTCCAGCTCGGCGCGCATCTTGTCCAACTGTTCCTTCAGATCGCGGGACGAGGCCAGCTTGTCGCGTTCCGCCTGCCATTGCGCGGTCATCTCGGCCGAACGTTCCTCGACCTCGGCCAGTTCGCGTTCCAGCGTTTCCAGCCGGTCCCTGGACGCCTGGTCGTCTTCAAGCTTGAGCGCCTCGACCTCGATCTGCATCTGCAGGATCTGACGGTCAATCTGGTCCAGTTCCTCGGGCTTGCTGTCCACTTCCATGCGCAGACGGCTTGCGGCCTCGTCCATCAGGTCGATGGCCTTGTCCGGCAGGAAACGGTCGGTGATGTAGCGGTGCGACAGGGTCGCCGCCGCGACAAGCGCGCTGTCGGAAATCCGCACGCCGTGGTGCAGTTCGTACTTTTCCTTGATGCCGCGCAGGATGCTGATGGTGTCTTCGACCGTCGGCTCCTGCACCACGATGGGCTGGAACCGCCGCGCCAGCGCCGGGTCCTTTTCCACGTGCTTGCGGTATTCATCCAGTGTGGTCGCGCCGACGCAATGCAGTTCGCCCCGCGCAAGCGCCGGTTTCAGCAGGTTCGACGCGTCCATCGCCCCGTCCGCCTTGCCCGCGCCCACAAGCGTGTGCATCTCATCGATGAACAGCACAATTTCGCCCGCTGCGGCCTCGATTTCCTTGAGGATCGATTTCAGCCGTTCCTCGAATTCGCCGCGATATTTCGCCCCCGCGATCAACGAGCCCATGTCCAGCGCAAGCAGCCGTTTGCCGCGCAGGCTTTCGGGCACGTCGCCGTTGACGATGCGCAGCGCAAGGCCTTCGGCGATGGCGGTCTTGCCGACGCCCGGTTCACCGATCAGCACGGGGTTGTTCTTGGTCCGGCGCGACAGCACCTGCATCGAACGGCGGATTTCATCGTCGCGCCCGATGATCGGGTCGATCTTGCCCTGTTCGGCCGCCTCGGTCAGGTCGCGCGCGTATTTCTTCAGCGCCTCGTACCCCTCTTCGGCATTCGCGCTGTCGGCGGTGCGCCCCTTGCGCAGATCGTTGATCGCCTCGTTCAGCTTCTGCGGCGTGACCTTGCCGGCTTCAAGCGCGTCCTTTGCGCCGGATTTCTCGATGGCAAGCGCGGTCAGGATGCGTTCGACGGGCACAAAGCTGTCGCCCGCCTTGCCGGCGATCTTTTCGGCCTCGTCCAGCACCTTGCCGGTCGCGGCGTCAAGATAGGTCTGCCCGGCATCGCCGGATACCTTGGGAAATTTCGCCAGCCTGGTTTCCAGCACCTGGGCCACGCGCGCGGCATCGCCGCCCGCCCGTGCGATCAGGTTGGATGCCAGTCCCTGATCGTCGTCCAGAAGTGCCTTGAGGATATGCTCCGGGGCAAGGCGCTGATGGCCTTCCCGCATGGCAATGGTCTGTGCGGCCTGGATGAACCCACGCGACCGCTCCGTGAACTTGTCCAAGTTCATCGTGTCTCTCCTTGCGTCAAGCGCCCGGTTGGAAAATGTCATGCCCGGCCTTGCGGCGCATGACGGGATCGGGCCTCGGGGAAAAGATGGGAAGGCGGGGCGCGCCGTTCAAGATCCGTGATCACAAAAAAGCGACCCCGAAAGCCGGTCGCGCCCGCCCGGGCAGTGCCGCGGCCTTGACCTTCGGGAACCGCGCCCGCATGACAGGCCAACCCCACCCCGGAAGGAGCGCGCAATGACCGTTGCAATCGATGATCGCCTGATCGTGGCCCTGGATGTCCCCAACGCGCTTGAGGCGCTGCAACTGGCCGAGGGCATCGGCGATGCCGTATCCTTTTACAAGATCGGCCTTGGAATGCTGACGGGGGGCGGGCTGGCGCTGGCCAACGAATTGAAACAGGAACACGGCAAGCGCATCTTTCTGGACATGAAACTGTTCGACATCGGGCAGACGGTGGAAAACGCGGTGCGGGGACTGGCGCAGTTCAATCTGGATTTCCTGACGGTGCATGGCGATCCGCATGTGGTGCGCGCCGCCAAGGAAGGCGCGGCGGGCAAGGATCTGCAGATCCTCGCGGTCACCATCCTGACCTCGCTTGACCGCAGCGATCTGGACGCAGGACTGATGCAGGCGGGCGACGTGGCCGACCTTGTGGTCGAACGGGCCGCCAAGGCGTTCGAGGCGGGCGCCGACGGGGTCATCGCATCGCCCAACGAGGCGGCGCGCATCCGCGCCCTGCCCCAGGCCAAAGGCCGCCTGATCGTGACCCCCGGCGTGCGCCCGGCCGGCAGCGCGGGCGATGATCAAAAGCGCATCGCCACCCCGGCGAATGCGGTTGCGGCGGGGGCCGACCATATCGTGGTGGGCCGGCCGGTGTGGCGCGCGCCCTCGCCCCGGGCCGCGGCGCAGGCCATTCAGGCCGAACTGCGCTCGCCCCAGGCACAAAACCCCAACCGCTGAATCAGCGGGGCCGCGTCAGTCATCGTTGATGTCGCGGTCCCAGATCCGGATCTGCCCCTTGCGCACGCCCACCAGCTGGCGCAGCGCCACCCAGGCAAGCAACGACACCACAGCAAAGATCAGCACCAGCCAGTGCCAGGCCAGGGCGTAGCCCGCCACCAGCCACAGCCCGACCGCCGCCGCGCCGATCGCGAAGCCAAGAAAGACAAAGCCCGGCAGCACGATTTCAAGCACGAGAAACAGCGCCGCCGCCCCCATCCAGACCCACCAAAGCTGCACCAGCGCGGTCACGTCCGCCCCCGAAGCATGGTGAACGCGTCGCGAAACGCTTCGACCGCGTCGGCGGGCAGCACGATGGTCTGGCGCCCCTCGCCCTTGGCCATCGTCGCCAGCGCCTCGACCTGCTTGAGCGCGACCTGGTATTGCGCCGCCTCCAGCCCGTTCTGGGCGATGGCCTCGGCCACGACCGAGGTGGCGTAGGCTTCGGCATCGGCGGCGATGCGGCGGGCCTTGGCCACCTGCTGCGCCGCGTAAAGTTCGGCATCGGCGGATAATTCGACCGCGCGCTTGGCACCTTCGGCTTCGGTCACCTGCGCGCGGCGGGCGCGTTCGGCATTCAGTTGCTGCAACATCGCCTCGCGCGTGGCCTGGTCAAGATTCACATCCAGGATTTCGGCCCGCGTTACCTCGATCCCCCAGTTGTCGACCTGGTCCTCGACGTTGTTCTTGATCGTGGTGATCAGCGCCGCGCGGTTGGATTGGACCTCGTCCAGTTCCATCTTGCCGATTTCCGCCCGCACGATCCCGGCCACGGTGGTGGCGATGGCACCGTCCACGTCGCGGATCCGGTACACGGTCTTTTCCGGTTCAAGAATGCGGTAAAAGACCGACGTTTCCACCTGCACAAGCACGTTATCTGCCGTGATCGCATCCTGCGTCGCCGTGGGCAGCTGGCGTTCCAGGATGGACACCTTGTGCGCCACCCGGTCCAGGAAGGGCACGATGAAATTGATCCCCGGCCCAAGCACCGCGCGCAGCCGCCCAAAGCGTTCGACCACGTGCTTTTCCGACTGCGACACGATCCTGACGCCCAGAAAGACGCACAGGATGACGACCCCCGCCAGCAGCAGAACCACGATGGTTCCGCCCGATAGAAACGATAGAAGAATGTCGGTGTCGTTCATTATCTGATCCTTCACGAAACCCGCGCAGTATGCCGCCTTGTCAAGTCATGTGACAGTCATTCCGGGAACCTTGCGCAGCATGCGGCGTTTGGGCAACGTAACAGGCAGGAGTAAAGGCGATGACAAGCGGTCACGCTCAGATCGGCAATCTGACTTACAACGCGGCGACAGCGCGGCACGAGGCGCTGGTCACCTTCCACACCGAAGACGGGCGCCTGCGCGTCGCGGCCTCGACCGACGCGCCGCTGGACGCGGAAGCCGATGACGTGCGCCGGATGCTGATTTCGGACGCGCTGCGGGGCCAGCGGGAACCCGACCGGCTGCGCTCGCGGCTGAAATCGACCCCGCCCGACACGGCCCCCCGCAGCCCGCGCGCCGCAACGCCGCTTGCCGGCGCCATGGACTGGTTGCGCCGCCTGCACGCGGCCTGATCAGCCGCGCGAGGTCAGGTAGGCGCCCAGCATCTGCCGGAAATGGGGAATCGCATCGTCGCGCCCCAGGTAGGTGCCCGGATCCATCAATTCCCACCCCCGGCCTTCGCCCCCGAACACGACATCGCCCGCCGCCTCGGCGGGCAGATGCGCGGCGAAGAACCAGCTTGCGCCGTGCTGCTGGCGCCATGCCAAGGCATCGGGCGGCAGGGTTAGCCCGGTTTCCTCGAACGTTTCGCGCAGCGCGCATTCTTCGGGGGTTTCAGTGCCTTCGCGCCCGCCGCCCGGAAAATCCAGACAATTGGGCCACGGAATGCCGGGCGTGTCGTCCCGCCGGATAACCAGCAGATCGCTTCCCAGGAACAGGATCAGTTTTGCGCCGGCATAGCTCATGTCGTGGCGAAAGCCTCGTGTATCCTCTATATGGGACAGGTAAGCCTTCTGCCCGGATTTACCAGACATGCCCGCGCTGTGCCGAGATTGCCTTGCCGTGTTCGACAGCGCCAGCCGCTGCCCCGCCTGCGGACGGCCGCGCATCGTGCGCCATGACGAATTGTGGGACCTGTCCATCGCCCACATGGATTGCGACGCCTTCTATGCCAGCGTGGAAAAGCGCGAGAACCCCGAACTTGCGGACAAGCCGGTCATCATCGGGGGCGGGCGGCGCGGGGTCGTATCCACCGCCTGCTATGTCGCGCGCATCCGCGGCGTGCGCTCGGCCATGCCGATGTTCAAGGCGCTTGCGCTGTGCCCGGACGCGGTGATCGTCAAGCCGCGCATGCAGCTTTACGTCGAGGTGTCGCGCAAGATCCGAAGCTTCATGGAAGACCTGACGCCGTCCATTGAACCGCTGTCGCTGGACGAGGCGTTCCTGGACCTGTCCGGCACCGCCCGCCTGCACGGCGCGCCCCCGGCGGTGATGCTGGCGCGGCTGGTCAAGCGGATGCGCGACGAGCTGGGCATCACCGGCTCGATCGGGCTGTCGCACAACAAGTTCCTGGCCAAGATCGCGTCGGACCTGGACAAGCCGCACGGTTTTTCGGTGATCGGCCGGGCCGAGACGCAGGCCTTTCTGCGCCCGCGTCCGGTGCGGATGATCTGGGGCGTCGGCCAGGCCACGCAAGAGGCGCTGGATCGCGCCGGCATCCGCACCTTTGACGATCTTCTGCGCTGGGACAGGCGCGATCTGTCCGCCCGTTTCGGAGGCATGGGCGATCGTCTTTGGCATCTTGCCCGGGGCGAGGACCGCCGCCGCGTGACGCGGGATTCGCCGATCAAGTCGATTTCGAACGAAACCACCTTCAACGAGGACACCGCCAGCGCCGATATCCTTGACGGGCACCTGTGGCGCCTTGCGGAAAAGGTGGCGGACCGGGCCAAGGCCAAGGGTCTGGCGGGGCGGGTCGTCACGCTCAAGGTCAAGCGCGCCGATTTCAAGCTGATCACGCGGCGCCACGGGTTGGGGGATGCCACGCAGGTGGCCGACCGCATCTATCGCACCGCCCGCGCGATGCTGGATCAGGTCGGCCCGCGCGGCCCCTACCGGCTGATCGGCACCGGGATTTCCGAACTGGTCCCCGAAGGGCAGGCCGACCGGGTGGGCGACCTGCTTGACCCCGGCGCCGCCCGCCGGGCACAGGCCGAACGGGCGACCGACGCGATCCGCTCGCGCTTTGGCGAAAACGCCATCATCAAGGGCCGCGCCCTGCGCTAGCGCCGCCCGGTTCAGGCGCCCCGGCGCAGCAGCTCGTCCTCTTCGTCCTGGGCATCGTATCCCAGTGCCTCAAGCCCCGCTTCCAGGTGGTCGGCCAGGTGCGGCGTTCCGATCAGGTAATCGGCGGTGGGGGTCGATGCCCCCGTCACGCCGGCGCCATAGGCCTCGTTCCATTCGCCGCCATCGAACGCCTCCCGCCCTATCCACATGATCGCGCCAAGCGCGGCCTGTTCTTCTTCGGTCATGTTGGCGATGACGCCGCGCAGCTCGGCTTCGCCGCGATCCAGTTCGCGGGCAAGCAGGATGACATGCGCGACCTTCCTGACGCTGATCTGTTCCATAATCCCCGTCTCCTTGCATGGGCATTGCAGTCTGAACCGATCCGGGAGGATGCGTCCTTGATCCTGCTCAAGCCGGCGGGGGGGAACATCAGGCGCGCGGCGCCGGCTCTTCGCTGTCCGAAAAGTCGAAGGCATCCAGACGGCGCGCCCGGTTTCCCGCCTTTTCCGCCGAGATCCGGATTTCGGCCACGTCGCGCGCGGCCTGCCCGAAATGGCGATCAAGGTTTTCCACCCGCGTGCCCAGCCGGTCGACATCGGCGGCCAGCAGCCCCAGTTCGCGGCGGATCGCGCCGGCCTGCTCGCGCATGCGCGCATCCTTGAGAACCCCGCGCAGCGTGTTGAGCACCGCCATGC
>CAXICP010000176.1:0-6832 GCA_964022595.1 uncultured Salipiger sp. | reverse complement strand
TCAGCTTCAGGTCCCAGAAGATGTAGAGCATCGATTCGATGACGCTCTCGGCCCAGGCGGTGATCTTGTAGGGGGTCAGGAACAGCAGGTCGACATCGGAAAACGGCGCCATTTCGCCGCGCCCGTAGCCGCCCACGGCCATCAGCGTCAGCCGCTCGCCCTCGGTGGTGCGGTGCTGCGGATGCAGGCGGGTGGTGACCAGTTCATACACCAGCCGGACGACGCAATCGGTCAGCCAGGCATAGGCTTCGGTCGTGGGGAAGGCGGCATGGGGGCGCGCGGCAAAGGCGGTGGCGATGACCTCGCGCCCGTCCTTGCTGGCTTGTGACAGCAGGCGCACGGCGATGGCGCGGATGTCGGATTCCGTCGTGGCTTCGGCGGCCTGCGACAGAAGCGCGGCGCGGATGCCGGGAACGTCGAAGATGTCCGATGCCGGGGCGACAAGGTCCTCCGGCATCGGGTATTGCATCTGGCCGTCAGAAACCTGCGCCGGAGAAGCTTGCGGGGGCAGGGTCAAGGATCACCATCTGGTTGTTGCGCACGGTGGCGACGGCAAGGCCACGCTGGTTGGTGCCGTCGGGTCTCAGGCGGAATACACCGCCCGTGCCCTGGAAACCAGCGCTTTGCGTCAGCGCGGCCCGCGTCAGGGCGTCGTTGCGGCCCTGTTCCACCAGCGCGCCGATGGCGGCGATGCCGTCAAAGGCAAGCCCGGCCAGCGGGTGCGGCGCGGCGCCGTAACGGGCGCTGTAGCGCTGGGTAAAGCTGGCCTGCATCGACTGGTTGGGCAGGGTGAACCACGCGCCCTCGGCGCCGGGCAGGTTGAACAGTTCGGGCTTCACGTCCCAGCGGGTCAGGCCGATGTACTGGACCTCGGCCGGGTTCAGACCGTTTTCCGGCATCACCTGCAGCAGGACCGGCATCGCGGCGTTGGTCGCATCGGTCGTGATGAACACGGAATCGGCGCCCGAGCCGCTGACCACGCTGCCCATGGATTGTGCAGCCCCGGTCACCCCTTCAAGCGTCAGCGGATAGGATTGCACGGCGGCGACGGTGACCCCGGTGCGCGCGGTGGCCTGCTGGATCGCGTTCTTGCCGAACTGTCCGGGCACGTCGTCGGAATGCAGGATCGCGACGTTGCTGCGCCCCTGCCGGCTGGCATAGGCCATCAGGCGATCGGCGGTGTTGTTGAAGGTCGGCCCAAGCACGAACAGGTTGCCGCCCGCGATCGAGGCGTTGTTGGAAAAGGACATGACGTTGATGCCCTCGTCCGCGACCACCTTGCTGGCCTCGACGGCGACCTCGCCGCGCAGCGGGCCAAGGATGATGCCGGCGCCCTCGTCGACCGCGCGCTGTGCCTGCGCCGCGGCGGTCGCGGGCGAGCCGGCGGTGTCGTAGACGGCAAGTTCGATGTTGGCATCGCCCAGATCGGCAATGGCAAGGCGGGCGGCGTTTTCCAGGTCGCGCGCGATGCTGGCGGCGCCGGGATCGCTTTGCGGCACCAGCAGGGCAACGCGCACCGGGGCGCCGGGCGTCAGGCGTGGCCCGCCGGAACCGCTGCCGCTGTCCATGGCGATGGGCATGTCGCAGGCGGCGAGCAGGGATGCCCCACCCGCGAGCGCAGCGATTCGGAGCGCCTTGCGGGCGCGGGTCAAAACGGCGAACATGCTGGAAACTCCCTCGATGGCTTGCACGGTTGCGTTCCGTGCCACTTTCGCCGGGATGATAGCCCGAGAACCGGAAGGGTCCAGAGATGAATGCTGACAAGGGCGGATTGACGCCGGGGCTGTACCTGGTGGCGGTCCCGATCGGGAACGCGCGCGACATCACGCTGAGGGCGCTGGACGTGCTGCGCGACGCCGACATCCTGGCGGCCGAGGACACCCGCAGCCTGCGGCGCCTGCTTGAAATCCACGGCGTCGATCTGCGCGACCGCCAGTGCCTGCCGTATCACGATCACAACGGCGATCGGATGCGCCCCAAGCTGCTTGGCGCGCTGGCCGAAGGCCGATCCGTCGCCTACGCCTCCGAAGCGGGCACGCCGATGATCTCGGACCCGGGTTTCGACCTGGCGCGCGCCGCCCGCGCGGACGGACATGATGTCACGACGGCGCCGGGCGTGTCGGCGGTGGTGACGGCGCTGACGCTGGGCGGGCTGCCGACGGATCGCTTCTTCTTTGCCGGATTCCTGCCCAACAGTCGCGGCCCGCGCGGCCGCGCGCTTGAAGATCTGCGCGACGTCGCCGCGACGCTGGTCTTTTACGAATCGCCCAAGCGGCTGGGCGCGATGCTGGCCGATGCGGCGGACAAGCTTGGCCCGGGCCGCCCGGCGACCGTGTGCCGCGAATTGACCAAACGTTTCGAGGAAGCCCGCGAGGGAACCCTTGCCGAACTTGCCGCCCATTACGAAAACCAGCCCCCCAAGGGCGAGATCGTGGTGCTTGTGGGCAAGGGAAGTTCAGAAAAAATTAACGAACTGGACGTAGACAATTCCCTGACCGAAGCGCTTGAAACGATGTCGGTGCGCGACGCTGCCGATGCCGTGTCGGGGTTGCTCGGGGTGAAGCGGCGCGCCGTCTACCAGCGCGCCATGGCGCTTGCGAAGGGGCGCGATCAAGGCGACTGACAGCGCGGAAGGGATCGGTCATGGCCACGCAACTCGCTTTCGATTTTACCGCGCCGCACCCATTGGTGCGCTCGGCGGTGCAGCCTCACGAAGGCGGGCGCCGGGTGCGGGCCCATCGCGGCAAGGTGGGTCATCTTGCCGGCATTTCCGCCGAACTGCGCGTGGCTCAGGATTACGAACGGCGCGGATACCCGTTGTTGGAAAGCCGGTGGCGGGGGCAGGGCGGCGAAATCGACCTGATCTTCGCGGATGGCGACGGGCTGGTCTTTGTCGAGGTCAAGAAAAGCCGAACCTTCGATCGCGCGCTTGAACGACTGTCGCGCCGCCAGATCCTGCGCCTGTTCTCGGCGGCCGAGGAATTCGCCGGAACCTGTCCGCGCGGCTCGCTCACCGACATGCGGTTCGACGTGGCGCTCATGGACGAACGGGGCATGGTCCGGATCATGGAGAACGCGCTGTCGCTGTGACGCGCGGCATTGCCTCCGGCGGGGGTCTGGGCCATGTATGGCGCAAGCCAGCGCGGGGAACCCCATGAAGATCGCATTCCAGATGGACCCGATCGGTCCTGTCAACATCGACGCCGACAGCACGTTTCGCCTTGCCGAAGAAGCGCAGCTTCGCGGGCATGAGCTGTTCTATTATCTGCCCGATCAGCTTTCCTACCAGGAAGGGCGCATCATGGCGCGCGGGCAAACGCTGCGTGTTCAGCGCATCGCCGGGGCGCATGCGACGCTGGGCGACATGCAGGATGTCGACCTGGCTGATTTCGACGTGGTGTGGCTGCGTCAGGATCCGCCTTTCGACATGCATTACATCACCACCACGCATCTGCTTGAACGGCTGTCGCCGAAGACGTTGGTGGTGAACGACCCGTTCTGGGTGCGCAACTCTCCCGAAAAGCTGCTGGTGCTGAATTTCCCGGACCTGACGCCGCCGACCGCCGTCGCGCGCGATCTTGCGACGATCCGGGCCTTCAAGGCCAGGCATGGCGACATCATCCTGAAACCGCTTTACGGCAATGGCGGCGCCGGGGTGTTCCGGCTGGACCAGAACGACCGCAATCTCAGCTCGCTTCACGAGCTTTTCACCGGTTTTTCGCGTGAGCCGCTGATCGTGCAGAAATACCTGCCCGCGGTGACCAAGGGCGACAAGCGGGTGATCCTTGTCGACGGGGAACCGGTGGGGGCGATCAACCGGGTGCCTGCGGCGGGCGAGGTGCGTTCCAACATGCATGTAGGCGGGCGGCCCGAAAAGGTCGAGCTGACGGCGCGCGACCGCGAGATCTGCGCCGCCATCGGGCCGGTTCTGCGCGAAAAGGGGCAGGTCTTTGTCGGCATCGACGTGATCGGCGACTGGCTTACCGAAATCAACGTGACCTCGCCCACCGGCATCCAGGAACTGGAACGGTTCGACGGGATCAACGTCGCCGAAAAGATCTGGCAGGCGGTCGAAGCCCGCCGGGGATGAGCTATCGGCTTGCCGCACTGAACCTGGGGCTTCGTCTGCTGGCGAAGCCGGGGCTGCGGCGAACCTTTGGGCCAGGGCAGGCGCGGCGGAACCTGCGCTGCATGTCGATCCTGTTGCGCCGGCCCCCCTTTTTGCGGCGGATCGAAAGGCCGGGCGGGCTGCACTGGATCTTTGCCGGGCACTGCGCGCCGGGGCGGGTTATCCTGTATTTCCACGGGGGCGGTTACATCACCGACAGCCCGGCGACGCATCAGGGCATTATGGGGCGGTTGTCGCTGCTGTCGCGTACCGAGGTCTGCGCGCCGGATTATCCCCTGGCCCCGGATGCGCCCTTTCCGGCGGCATATGATGCGGCCGCGGCGGCGTGGGACCGCCTTTTGGCCCTTGGCTACCGCCCCCGCGACATCTGCCTTGCGGGGGATTCCGCCGGGGGTGGCATTGCCCTTGCGCTTTTGGCGCGGTGTTGCGCCCGCGCAGAGCCGCCCGCCGGCGCGGTGGTGTTTTCGCCCTGGACGGATCTGTCGATGTCGGGCCGCAGCCTGGCGAAGAACGCGCGGCGCGACCCGTTTCTGCCGCCGTCGCGGATGGGAGACCTTGTGGCGCTGATCCTTGGCGGGGGCGATGCGCAGGACCCCCGGATTTCCCCGCTGTTCGCCAGCTTTCCGAACTGCCCGCCGGTGATGATCCATCATTCGCAAAGCGAAATCCTTGCGGATGATTCCCGGCGCATGGCGGCGCGGCTGGAATCGCTGGGCGCGCGCGTTCAATTGGTGGCGCTGCCGGACGTTCCCCATGCCTGGCCGGTGTTCGACGGCTGGATCCCCGAGGCGCGCGCGACGCTGCAGCAGGCCGCAGGCTTCGTTCAGGCCTCTTTTGCCGAGATCAGCCGGTAGCCAAGCGCCTCCGCCAGGTGGGGGCGGCGGATCAGGCTTGCGCCTTCCAGGTCGGCGATCGTGCGCGCCACCCGCAAAATGCGATGATAGCCCCGGGCCGTCAGGCCGAACCGGTCGGCAGCGCGCAGCAGCAGGGCGCGGCTTTCCTCGTCGAGCTGCGTGATTTCATCCAGCAGGCGGCCTTCCGCGTCGGCATTGGTGCGCGCCGTCGGGTGATCGGCAAAGCGCCGCGACTGGATGTCGCGCGCGGCGGCGACACGGGCGGCGACATCGGCGGAACTGTCGCCCGATGCCGGCAGGTCCAGGTCGGAAAAGGCGACGGGGGGCACTTCGATGCGCAGGTCGAACCGGTCCATGAGCGGGCCCGAAATGCGCCCCATGTAATCGTCGCCGCAGCCGGGCGCGCGCGAACAGGCCCGGCCCGGATCGCTGAGATGGCCGCATTTGCACGGGTTCGCCGCGGCGATCAGCATGAACCGGCAGGGATAGGCGGTGTGGGCATTGGCGCGAGACACCATGACCTGCCCGGTTTCGATGGGCTGGCGCAGGGTTTCCAGCACCGTGCGGGGAAATTCGGGCAGCTCGTCAAGGAACAGCACGCCGTTATGCGCAAGGCTTGCCTCGCCCGGCTTGGCGCTGCGCCCCCCGCCGATGATCGCGGCCATCGAGGCGGTGTGATGCGGGTCGCGATAGGGACGGCTGCGGGAAATCCCGCCTTCGTTCAGCAGCCCGGCGACCGAATGCACCATCGAGGTTTCCAGCGCCTCTTGCGGCGTAAGCGGGGGCAGGATGCCCGGCAATCGCGACGCCAGCATGGATTTGCCCGACCCCGGAGAGCCGATCAGCAGCAGGTGGTGCCGCCCGGCGGCGGCGATTTCCAGCGCCCGCTTGGCGCGTTCCTGCCCCTTGACGTCGCGCAGATCGCGCGGCTGGGGCTCTTGCGTCAACTCTCCGGGGGTGGCGGGGCGCAGCGGCGACTGGCCGGTGAAATGCCGCACAAGGTCGACCAGCGTGCGCGCGGCGATGACGGTGCAGGTGCCGACCCAGGCGGCTTCGGGGCCGGACCCGTGCGGGCACACCAGCACGCGGTCGGTTTCCGCTGCGGTCATCGCAGCGGGCAGGGCGCCCGGCACCGGCACCAGCGTGCCGTCCAGCGACAGCTCGCCCAGGGCCATGCAGCCCGACACCGCATCGCGCGGCACGATGTCCAGCGCGGCCAGCAGCCCCAGCGCGATGGGCAGATCGAAATGAGACCCTTCCTTTGGCATGTCGGCGGGCGAAAGGTTCACCGTGATGCGCTTGGACGGCAGCGCGATCCCCATGCCCGTCAGCGCCGAGCGCACGCGTTCGCGCGCCTCGGACACGGCCTTGTCGGGCAGGCCGACGATGGCAAAGGCGGGCACGCCGACGGTGACGGCGCATTGCACTTCGACCGGCGAGGCTTCGACACCTTCGAACGCCACCGTGTAGGATTGTGCCACCATGACCCCTGCTTCCCTGCCGCCCCGGGCAGGGTTGGCGGATCGTGGTTAGGAAAAGGTTAACGCCACCGTAACTGGCAGCGGCGGGGCAGGTTGCGCGCCGCTCGGCAAGCATCCGCGCATGAACCGGCGGCAAAAGCTTCGCCCGCCGGGATAAAGCGCGGGCGCCGTGGAAATGCGCCGTCGTCGGAATAGCTTCTGCCTTGCCGACGCGCGACGCGGCGACGCGGCTGGCAGAAACACGCCCGGCCCCGGCAAAGAAAAATTCCGCTCGGCGGAAACCCGTCGGCGGGTTCGTGCGTTCATGGTCGTATCAGTACGCACAAGAGACGGGGCATCCCGTCCGCAATCCGACGGGGGAATGCGCA
>CAXICP010000175.1:0-6847 GCA_964022595.1 uncultured Salipiger sp. | reverse complement strand
GACGATCTATTGCGTCGTCGACATGCACGCCATCACCGTCTGGCAGGACCCCGAGGCGCTGCGCCGCCAGACGCGCGAGCTGACGGCGGGCTATCTTGCCGCCGGCCTGGACCCGACGCAGTCGATCCTGTTCAACCAGTCGCAGGTGCCCGAGCACACGCAACTTGCGTGGATCTTCAACTGCGTGGCGCGGATGGGCTGGATGAACCGCATGACCCAGTTCAAGGACAAGGCGGGCAAGCACGCCGAGAAAGCGTCGCTTGGGCTGCTGGCCTATCCCGCGCTGATGGCCGCCGACATCCTTGTCTACCACGCGACACACGTGCCCGTGGGCGAGGACCAGAAACAGCATGTCGAGCTGACGCGCGACATCGCGGCCAAGTTCAACCACGACTTCAAGACCGACTTCTTCCCGATGACCGAGCCGGTGATCGAAGGGGCCGCCACCCGCGTGATGTCCCTGCGCGACGGGTCCAAGAAGATGTCGAAATCCGATCCGTCGGACGCCAGCCGCATCAACATGACCGATGACGCCGACACCATCGCCAGGAAGATCCGCAAGGCCAAGACCGACCCCGAGCCTCTGCCCGAAACCGCCGAGGGGCTCAAGGACCGCCCCGAGGCGCGCAACCTTGTGAACATCTACGCCGCCCTGTCGGGCGAAACGGTGGTCGATGTCATGTCACAGATGGGCGGCAAGCCGTTCGGGGAATTCAAGCCGCTGCTGGCGGATCTGGCCGTGGCGCGGCTTGCGCCGATCTCGTCGGAAATGGCGCGCTACATGCAGGACCCGGCGGAAATCGACCGCATTCTGACGGACGGCGCGGGCCGGGCGCGCGCCATCGCCTCGCCCATCCTGCAACGCACCTACGAGATCGTGGGGATGGTCGGCGCCTGAGCGGCGGCGAACGCACGGGCCGTTCCTGCGACCCGTGCGCCCCTGCCCGACCGGCTTCGCCTGCAGCTGAAACCGCTCGTTGACGTCCGGGCGCAGCCTCGATGCGCCCGCCTGCGAGTCTTGCCGCAAACCCTTGTCGAAGCATGAACCGGCAGCGCGGGGCACGCCCCTTTGCTGCACTGCGGCGCGTCGCCGTCACATGCGCGCAGACAGGCGCAGGGCATGGCTTGGGTCGGTGGCCGAAACGGGCATCACCGGATCATAGGCGGCGCGGATCAGCGCCGCGATGTCCGGGCGCAGCACGACGCGGCCATCGTCCAGCCGGCCCAGCGGCGAGCGGTCGGCAAACGCGCCCTCGCCCCATGTCAGCATCACCTGCACCGCCTGCGCCAGCGCGATGTCCTCGGCGGGCTGGCTGGCCATCGCCTTGTCCATGCGCAGGAACACGAAACAGGCCTTGATCGCCCCCGACGCATCAAAGCGGAACGTCCTGTAGCTTTTCGCATCCGCCGACCGAAGCCGCTGCACCATCGACGCCAGCCCGTCCAGCAGCCGGTCAAGGTCTGGCACGCCCAGCAGGTCGTCCCAGTCGCGGATGAAGAAGATCATGACATTGGCGCCAAGCTCGGGGTCGTTTTCCGCCATCTTGTGGCCCGTCATGGCGCAGACCGCCTCGAACGCGCCCTTGATGACCGACAGCGTCTCGTCCTGCACGCCGAAGACGATGGGCGACAGGGGCCGCCCCCAGCGCGCGCACAGATAGGCGCCGTTGCGGGTGAACAGGGGTTCGATCTGTTGCGGCTGCATGGGGCCTCCGTTTGCTGCGCGCCCGCTTATACCGGCGGCGCGGCAAAGCGCAAACCATGGCCGCCCGGGCGCGCGGGATACAGGTTTTCGCAGCCCGGTCTGTGCGCCACCGCAGAGACGCGGCGCTCGCCACGCCGGCGCAAACCGCCTAGACCATTGGCATGACCCAGCTTACGCCCCTTGCCGCCGCAAACGGTCTTCCGTTCTGGAGACGCCCCGTCACGCTGCTGTTCCTCATGGCCATGGCCATGCCGCTCAGCTTTGCCACCTGGTCGGCGCTGCTGAACAACTTCGTCATCGACGCGGCCAGCTTTGACGGGGCCGACATCGGGCTGCTGCACACGGTGCGCGAGATCCCCGGTTTTCTGGCGATCGGGGTGATCCTGGTGCTGCTGGTGATGCGCGAACAGGCGCTTGCCCTGTCGGCGCTGGCGCTGCTGGGGCTGGCTACTGCCGTCACCGCGTGGTTCCCCACAATGGGCGGCATCCTGACGATCACGCTGCTTAGCTCGATCGGGTTCCACTACTACGAGACGGTCAACCAAAGCCTGCAACTGCAATGGCTCCCCAAGGATCGCGCGCCGCAGATGCTGGGCTGGCTGCTGGCGGCGGCCAGCGGGGCAACCTTTGTGGCCTATGGCGCGATCGTGCTGACCTGGAAGCGGTTCGACCTGTCCTATGACACCGTCTACCTGGTGTCGGGCGGGCTGACGCTGATCATCGTCGGCTGGTGCGCCATCGCCTTTCCCCGCTTCGAAAGCCCCCACCCCCAGCGCAAGGAATTCGTGCTGCGCCGGCGCTACTGGCTGTATTACGCGCTGCAATTCATGTCCGGCGCCCGCCGGCAGATCTTTGTGGTCTTCGCCGGGTTCATGATGGTCGAACGCTACGGCTTTTCGGTGGATGAAATCACCGGGCTGTACCTGATCAACCTTGTGGTGAACCTTGTGGCGGCGCCGATGCTGGGCAAGGCGGTGCATCACTTCGGCGAACGCCGCGTCTTGCTGTGCGAATACGTCGGGCTGACGATCATCTTCACGCTGTACGGCGGGCTGTACTGGTTCGGCTGGGGCGTGGTGCTGGCGTCGGTGCTGTACGTGATCGACCATATCTTCTTTGCGCTGGCGCTTGCGCTCAAGACCTATTTCCAGAAGATCGCCGATCCGCGCGACATCGCCCCCACCGCCGCCGTCGCCTTTACCATCAACCATATCGCGGCGGTGTTCCTGCCCGTGCTGCTGGGCCTGCTGTGGCTGGCAGAGCCGGGCGCGGTGTTCGGCCTTGCGGCCTGCATGGCGCTGACGTCGCTGGGGCTGGCGCTGCTGATCCCGCGCCACCCCGCGCCGGGGAACGAGACTGTCCTGACACGGCTGGCGCCTGCCCCCGCCGAATGACACCCGGCGCCGGCGCCCCTTTCCATGGCCGCGCAAACGCGCTATCGCGCTGCGACCCAGCCGGAGACCCCTGATGCCCAGAACCTGGACCGCCGTCACCACGCTTGCCGACAAGGATGCCGCCGAAACCCTCGGAGAGGCGATGGAAGATCTGGGCATCGAGCCCACGGGCGTCGCAACCTTTGAAACCCGCGACGATTCCGGGATCTGGGAGGTCTGCGGCTATTTCACCGAAGCTCCCGACGAGGTCGAGCTGGCGCTGCTGGCCGCCGCCTATGACGCGCCCCCCTTCGAGGTGGTGAAGGTGCCCGACCAGGACTGGGTCGACAAGGTCCGGCGCGAACTGACCCCGGTCGAGGCGGGGCGGTTCTTTGTCTATGGCAGCCATGATGCGGACAAGATCCCCGACGGCGCCGAGCCGCTGCTGATCGAGGCCGCGATGGCCTTTGGCACCGGCCACCACGGCACCACCCTTGGCTGCCTGCGCGCGCTTGACCGGCTTGCAAACCAGGGCATCGTGGGGCGGAACGTGGCCGACGTCGGGTGCGGCACCGCCGTGCTGGGCATGGCGGCGGCGCGCATCTGGCCCAACCCGGTGACCGTGTCGGACATCGACGAGGTCGCCGTCGAGGTGGCGCAGACCAACATCCGCGCGAACGGGCTGACCGACAAGGTGCGCGCGGTGGTCGCCGCCGGCTTTGCCAACCCCGAAATCGCCAGCCAGGCGCCCTTTGACCTGGTCTTTGCCAACATCCTGATGCAGCCGCTGATCGAACTTGCCCCCGACATGGCCGCGCATATGGAAGCGGGCGGTCACGCGATTCTGTCCGGCCTTCTGACCCGGCAGGCCGACGAGGTGGTGGCGGTTTATGCACGCAACGGCATCAATGAGGTAAGCCGCGAAGTGATTGGCGACTGGGTGACCCTTACGCTTCGCAAGGCGGCTGGCTGATCGGCGCAAATGCGGTCAACCTGACGCAGTTGCCCCAATCTTGCCGCAATTCGTGCCCATATTTGGACGTATCGGTGGGGGCCGATGTGTAACGAGGGTGTCATGGACAAGGCGGTCGCGGAATTCGAGAAACGCCACCGCGCGGTAACCGCCCGGCACCGCCGGCTGGCCGAAGGCTATGTCACGGCGCTGAACCGCAACGGCACCATCGAACACAAGCCGATCCGGCGCATCCCCTTTTTCCGCGCCAGAACGGTGGTACTGACGCTTGCGGTCTTCTTCTGTTTCAAGGCCTATCTTCTGTTCGCCCTTGGGGCGGAAGGCTATGAAAGCCACCTTGCGCAGCTTGCCAGCGGCACCACCGCCGAAAAGGCCGGCGCCTGGGCCATGGCCATCGACCCTGCCAGCCTGTGGCTTTCCGAAAAGATCCAGCTTGTCCTGAACTGACGCGACGCCCTGCCCTTTGATGCAAAAAGGCCGCGCCCCCACCCCGGGGATCGCGGCCTTTCAACGGCTGTGTCGTCGGAAATTACCGGCGGCCGCGCGCGACCATCTCGATATCGCCGCGGGTCAGGCCGATATCGTCCAGCTCGCGGTCGGTCAGCCCGTTCAGGCTTTTGCGGGTCAGGCGCGCATCGTGCCAATCGGCGATGGCATCGGCGACGGTCGCAACGAAGCGGCTGACTTTCGCGGCGATCTCGACCGAAGCCGAAGCGCCCTGCGCGGGGGCCGCGCCGTAGCCGCTGACGAAGACGGTTCCGATGCGCCCGGCCAGGCCGGCGGCGCCGCTATCGGGGCGGAAGGAATCATATGCCGACATGGGTCAGTATCCTTGTCTGAGGGTTTTCAAAGTGCCTTATTTCTATGCGGAGTTAGTGACAGCCATGTGCACAGGCAATAACAGAGATTGCATGGTTCCTATGCAGTTTTGGAATGGCTCAAAACTTGAGTTAACGAAGGGTAACTTTGCACATTTTACCGGCACATTCGTGTCGCGATCAAACCCTGGGCTGTCGCAAATACACCGCGACGCCCGCGAAAAAGGCAGCAGCCGCCCGTGGCCCGTGTCGCTTCGCCATTGGCGCGTGTTCGCGTTTCGTGCTAAGCACGTGCACAAAGAGGCCGAAAAACAACAACGAACGGGCGGGCTGACATGCGGGTACTGGGAATCGACCCGGGGCTAAGGCGCCTTGGGTGGGGAATCATCGACATGCAGGGCAGCCGCCTGCGGCATGTGGCGAACGGGGTCTGCGAATCCGACGCCGCCGACGAACTTGCCCGCCGGCTGCTGTCGCTGCACCGCCAGCTTAGCGCGATCTTCGAACGCTTCACGCCCGAGCAGGCCGCGATCGAACAGACCTTCGTCAACAAGGACGCGGTCGGCACGCTGAAACTGGGCCAGGCGCGCGGCGTGGCCTTGCTGGTGCCGGCGCAGTTCGGGCTGCCGGTCGGGGAATACGCGCCCAACAAGGTCAAGAAGACCGTCGTGGGCGTGGGCCACGCCGACAAGAACCAGATCGACCACATGGTGAAGATGCAGCTTCCGGGGGTCGAAATCGCCGGGCCGGATGCCGCCGACGCGCTGGCCATTGCCATCTGCCACGCGCATCATGTCGGCGCCCAGACCATGAAGATCAGGGCCTGACGGCCCCGCAAGGAAAGAACGGACATGATCGGACGCATCGCCGGACGCATCGAATACAAGGGCGACGATCACGTGCTGATCGACGTGCGCGGCGTGGGCTACGTGGTCTACTGCTCGGACCGGGTGCTGGCCACGCTGCCGCCCCCGGGCGAGGCGGCGGCGCTTTATACCGACCTGCTGGTGCGCGAGGACCTGTTGCAGCTGTTCGGCTTTCCCACGCTGGTGGAAAAGGAATGGCACCGGTTGCTGACCTCGGTTCAGGGGATCGGGGCCAAGGCGTCGCTTGCCATCCTGGGATCGCTTGGCCCCGACGGGGTCAGCCGCGCCATCGCGCTTGGCGACATCAACGCGATCAAGGCCGCGCGGGGCATCGGCCCCAAGACCGCGCAGCGCGTGGTGATCGAACTGAAGGACAAGGCCCCCGCCGTCATGGCGATGGGGACGGGCACGGCGACCACCCCCGACGCGGACGTGATCGACGACGCCCCCGCCCCTGCCCCCGCGCGCAAATCCCCCGCGCCGCCCCCCGCGACGGCATCGGTGTCCGCCCAGGCCGAGGCGCTGTCGGCGCTGTCCAACCTTGGCTACAGCCCCGCCGAAGCGGCGGGCGCGGTGGCGCAAGCCGCGCAGGACACGCCCGGCGCGGACACCTCGACGCTGATCCGCAGCGCGCTCAAGCTGCTGGCACCGAAGGGCTGAGCGCATGACCGAACCCGATCCCACCCTGCGCCCCGCCCCGCTGCCCGAAGACGAAGGCCGCGCCCTGCGCCCGCAGATGCTTGGCGATTTCGTCGGCCAGGCCGAGGCGCGCGCCAACCTGCGCGTCTTCATCCAGTCCGCCCGCCAGCGCGCCGAGGCGATGGACCACACGCTGTTCCACGGCCCGCCCGGGCTGGGCAAGACGACGCTGGCGCAGATCATGGCGCGCGAACTGGGCGTCGGCTTTCGCATGACCTCTGGTCCGGTGCTGGCCAAGGCCGGCGATCTGGCGGCAATCCTCACCAACCTCGAACGCAACGACGTGTTGTTCATCGACGAAATCCACCGTCTGAACCCCGCCGTCGAAGAAGTGCTGTATCCGGCGATGGAGGATTATGAGCTCGACCTCGTGATCGGCGAGGGACCGGCGGCGCGTACTGTGCGGATCGAAT
>CAXICP010000174.1:0-6860 GCA_964022595.1 uncultured Salipiger sp. | reverse complement strand
GCGTTCAGCGCGTGGTGGTCAAGCTCTTGCGTCAGGCTGGCGTCAAGCATGTACGTCCCCAGAAGGTCTTGAGCCCGGCTTGGATGCGGGCGATGTCGGTGTCGGTTCCGGCCAGCTCGAAACGGTACAGCACGGGCACGCCGCATTTTGTACCGATCACGTCGCCGGCCAGCGCGAAGGTCTTGCCGAAGTTGCGGTTGCCCCCGGCGATCACGCCGCGCAGGTTGGCCCGCGTGGCGGCATCGTTCAGAAAGCGGATGACGGGCTTGGGCACGGCGCCGCGCCCGTCCCCGTCCGCATAGGTCGGGCAGATCAGCACAAAGGGCGTATCCATCCGCGCGCCCGGCCCGATGCGCCGCGCCGGCAGCCCCAGCCGCGCCACAAGCCGGGCGGTGTTGCCCGAGCGGCTGGAAAAGAACGCCAGCGCCACGGCGATCAGCCCAGGCGGCCGATCATGTCGGGCCGAAACCCGCCCCAATGGTCCTGCCCGGCCACCACTACCGGCGCCGATCGGTGGCCCAGCTGCTGCACCAGCGCCATCGCATCCGCGTCCTGGGTCAGGTCGACCAGTTCATAGGCGATGCCCTTGGCGTCCAGCGCGCGGGTGGTGGCGGTGCATTGCACGCAGGCGGGTTTGGAATAGACGGTGATGGTCATGGGCTGCTGTCCTTGCCGAAGACGTTCGTGGTGGCACGGCAAAGGCGGCACGAAGGCAAGGCGACCCACGCAAGGCCGCGAACCCACGCACCCGGCCCTCCGCCGCGGTCGTTGTCATGTGGCTTTGGCAGGTCTCCTGGCTTGCGGCTTGTGCGTTCCGCGAACCCTTCCCGGCGCGGCTGCGCCAGTGGTGTGTCCGTGAACTTGCCGCTTACAGTTGCGGGGGCAGCACCGGATTTGGCCGCGCGGCCGCACCGGTTTCCCTATTCACCCCCGACTCGCGTCCGGGGCACCAAAGCAGGTGTATATTGGGGGCGAGGGCGGCGCAGTGTCAATATGTAGATTTGGTTGCCCCGGGGTTCGCGCCCCGCGTGTCCGGGCCGCGGCGCTGCGCAGGGGGGTCGCGTTACATGGACAGCGCGGCGCGCAGATGTCATACTACAAGTCAATTCCTGTATGAGAAGTCACATGAGCCCAACCAACCTTCCGGCCAGGCAGCGGCGCGGCGACAGGCCCGCGACGGGCCGCACCCTTGTCGAGACGGTACGCGAAAAGCTGCGGACCCAGATCGGATCGGGCGCCTATCCGCCCGGCACGCGCCTGCCGAGCGAGGCGCAGATGACCCGCGAATTCGACGTCAGCCGCACGGTGATCCGCGAAGCCGTCGCCTCGCTTCGCGCCGACGGGCTGGTCGAACCGCGCCAGGGCGCGGGGGTGTTCGTGCAGGTGCCGCCCGCGCCCGTCAGCCCGCCGTTCCGCAACATGGATTTCGCGCGCATCTCGTCGATGATCGAAATGCTTGAACTGCGCACCGCCGTCGAAGTCGAAGCGGCGGGGCTGGCGGCGCATCGCCGCTCGCCGGCGCAGGAAGAGGAAATCATCCGCTGCATGCGCGAGGTCGAAACCGCCGCCAAGGCCGGTCAGCCGACGATGGAAGCGGATTTCGCCCTGCACCTGACCATCGCGCGCGCCACCAACAATCCGCGTTTCGCCGAATTCCTGTCGATGATCGGGTCCAGCCTGATCCCCCGCAAGGCGCTGGCCGATGACGATGCCGAACCGGTCGCGCCGGAATACCTCGAGGTGATCCTGTCCGAACATGAAAGCATCGTCTCGGCGATCCTGAACGGTGACGAGGACGCCGGGCGCGAAGCCATGCGCCGGCATCTGAAAAGCAGCCAGAGCCGCTATCGCGCCCTGCTGCGCGCGGGGCCGCCCGGAACGGCTTGACCTTTGCGGGGGTGTCATACATCGATGCATGATTGATACGATAACCGCGCGTTTCCATGCCAAGACAAGGACCTGACATGCAATC
Organism: uncultured Salipiger sp.; assembly: GCA_964022595.1. Classification (GTDB taxonomy): domain Bacteria; phylum Pseudomonadota; class Alphaproteobacteria; order Rhodobacterales; family Rhodobacteraceae; genus Salipiger. The sequence continues at coordinate 4,888 of CAXICP010000174.1, read as the reverse complement.
CCCCCTTCGCAGCTTTCCCGCCGTAACCCCCGATACCGGCGTGACCCGCCAGGTGCTGGCCGATGCGCCCGAGCTGATGGTGGTGTCGTTCCGGTTCGACAAGGACGCCAAGGGCGCGCTGCACAGCCATCCGCATGTGCAATCGACCTATGTGGAAAGCGGGCGGTTCCGGTTTCACCTGTCGGGCGAGGAATTCGAAGTCGGGCCGGGCGACAGCTTTGTCATCCCGTCGGGCGCGGAACACGGCTGTGTCTGCCTTGAACAGGGCCAGCTGATCGATTGCTTCACCCCGCGCCGCGACGATTTCCTGTAACGGCGCAGGGGGTTTTGCCCGGGGCGGTCAGTCCGCGCCGGGAAAGCCGTAAAGCGCCCGGGGGGTATCGACCAGCACCTGCCGGATCGCCGACGCATCGGGCAGCCAGGACATCGCCAGATCCAGCAGATGGGCATCATCGGGGTAATCGGCGGTGGTGCGCGCGGCGTTGTGCGGCCAGTTGGTGCCCCAGATGATGCGATTGGGCGCATGGGCGGCGATGTCGCGGGCGACGGCGGCGATGTCGGGAAAATCCGGCCCGCCCGCGCGCGAGCTTTCATAGCAGCCCGCGAACTTGAACCAGCAGCGCCCGGCATCGATCAGCCGCTTGATGACGGCGATATGTTCGGGCGTCGCGCCGTCAAGGATCTTGGCGTGATGGTCCAGCACCCAGTTCGATTTCAGCGCCGCAAGGCGGGGTTCCATTTCCGGCAGCGCCGAGCCGTCGAACTGCACCGCCAGCATCCAGCCCGCATCGGCGGCGATGGCATCCACCGCCTCCAGCGCGTCCAGCCCGACCGCCCCGCCCGGAAGATCCATGATCCGCGCGCCCACGATCCCGCCATCGCACAGGCGCGCGATGTCCGCCTGCGTGGTTTCGGGGGTGATGACCGCAACGCCGCGCGCGCAATCGCCCATCTGTGCAAGGCAGGCCAGCAGGCTGGCATTGTCGGTGCCGTGGGCGTTGCCTTGCGTCACCACCACCGCGTCCAGCCCAAGCCAGCGCATGGTTTCGCGGTACATGCCCGGCGTGGGCAGCGGATCGGCGGGCTGGCCGACGCCGTCGTCGCGCATGGCAAAACCCGGCAGGTACATGTGCATCTGCGTGTCCACCGCGCCCCTGGGCATGGGGGTTTGGGGCGCGGGGCCGGTCAGCTTGCGGTCGATCATGGCATTTCCGGTGCGTAACGTGTCAGGGCGTCGCGGTTGATTTCGATGCCAAGCCCCGGGGCGTCGGGGATCGCGACGACCCCGCCGTCATGTTCCAGCGGCGTTGTGACCACCGCCTGTCGGAACGGGTTGTGGGTGCGGTCGAATTCCAGGATCGGCTCGACCGGGTTGCGGCGCACCGGGTTGGGGACCATGGCGGCCATGAATTGCAGCGCGGCGGCGATCTGCACCGCCGTGCCCCAGACATGCGGCACAAGGCGCACGCCGTGCAGGGTGCACAGATCGGCCACGCGCTTTGCCTCGGTTATGCCGCCCACGCCGCACAGGTCGGGCTGGGCGATGTCGACGCAGCCGGTGGCCAGCGGTTCGGCAAAGCCCCAGCGGGTGTGCCAGGTTTCGCCCCCCGCCACCGGGATCGGCTGGCCCGCGCGCACCTTGCGATAGGCGGCAAGCTGTTCGGGCACCACGGGTTCTTCGAACCAGTCGATGCCGTATTTCGCCGCCCGCTGGCCCAGCTGGATCGCCTCGATCGTGTCATAGCCGTGGTTGGCGTCGATCATCAGGCGGGTTTCGGGGCCGATGGCGTCGCGCACGGCGTCGATGACGCGCAGATCCTCGGTAACGCCAAAGCCGATCTTGATCTTCACCGCGTGAAAGCCCGCCTTGGCGTGGCCCGCGCATTCATCGGCATTGTCGGCCACCCGGTCGACCCCGTCGCGCTTGAAGCTGCCGGTCGCATAGGCGCGCACGGATTCGCGCCAGCGCCCGCCCAGCAGCACCGAAATCGGCTGGCCATAGGCCTTGCCCTTGATGTCCCACAGCGCGATGTCGATGCCCGATAGCGCGGTGACGGCGGTGCCCCGCTGGCCCTGATCGCGCAGCGCATTGTACAGCGTCGCCCAGATCTTTTCGGTTTCCAGCGCGTTCATGCCGCGCAGCCAGCCAGCATAGGCGGCCACGGTGGCGGCGTTCGGCCCCGCCGGGCCAAGGCATTCGCCCCAGCCGGTGGTGCCGTCTTCGCAGATCACCTCGACCAGCAGATGCACGCGCCTGTCGAACCGCATCGAGGCGGATTCGAACGCCGTGTCCAGCCGGTGTTCAAGCAGATGCGTGCGGATTTCGGCTATTTTCATTTATGGGCCTCGATCAGATCCCTGAGGATCTCTTCTTCCTCGCCGGTCAGGTCCGACAGGGGCGAACGTACCCTGCCCGCATCAAAGCCCACAAGCCGCACGCCCGCTTTGATGGCAGACACAGCATAGCCCTTGCGGCGCGCGCGCAGGTCCATGAACGGGTAAAAGAAGCTGATGAGGATGGATTCGCAGGTGGCCCGATCGCCGCTGCGCAGCGCGGTGTAGAACCTGTTGGCCAGCGCCGGAACAAAGTTGAACACGGCCGAGCTGTAGGTGGTGAAACCCGCGCCCAGATAGGCCTCGGCGAACAGTTCCGCCGTGGGCATGCCGCCAAGATAGGTCAGCCGGTCGCCCATCTTGGCGGTCACCTGGCGCACCAGGCCGATGTCGCCGGTGCCGTCCTTGAAGCCCACAAGGTTGGGGCAGGCATCGCACAGCCGCGCCAGCGTGTCCGGCTGCAGCACGGCGTTGTCGCGGTTGTAGACCATGACCCCCATGCCGGTCGCGTCGCACACCGCCTTGACGTGGTCGAAAAGCCCCTCTTGCGGGGCGTCGATCAGGTAATGGGGCAGCAGCAGGATGCCGTCGCCGCCCGCCGCTTCGACGGACTTGGCAATGGAAACGGCGGTTTCGGTGCCATAGCCGCAGCCCGACACGATGGCGGTGTCGCCGGCGGCTTCCTTGGCGGCGCGCACGATGGCGGGAATTTCATCGGGGGTCAGCGAAAAGAATTCGCCCGTACCGCCGGCGGCGAACAGCACCGGCGCGTCAAAGCCCGAAAGCCATTCCACGTGGGCCTTGTAGGGTTCGGGCGCGAACTTGTTGTCGGCGTCGAAGGGCGTGACCGGAAAGCTCAGAAGGCCGGAGCCAAGCGCGGTCTTGATGTCGTTGGGATGCATGGGAAGCAGTCCTTTGCAAGCATGGGGAGGGTGTTTCCGGAAGGGCGCTGCCCCCCGGACCCCCGGGATGTTTCTGGCCGGAAGAAGGCTGCGGTCAGGCCCAGTCGCCGGGCATCAGCGCGTCCGGCATGTTCTGGTAGCAGACCGGGCGCAGGAAGCGGCGGATCGACAGCGTGCCGACGCTGGTGGCGCCGAAATTGGTGCTTGCCGGGTAGGGGCCGCCGTGGACCATCGCATCGGCCACCTCGACGCCGGTGGGAAAGCCGTTGACCAGCACGCGGCCCGCCTTGCGTTCCAGCACCGGGGTCAGCCGGCGCCCCAGCGCGGTGTCGCCGTCGTCCATGTGCAGCGTGGCGGTCAGCTGGCCTTCGAAGCCGCGCGCCAGGTCCAGCATGTCGTCGGGCCCGGCAACGCGCACCACCAGCCCGAGCGGGCCGAAGACCTCTTCGCCAAGGGCGTGATCCTGCAGGTAGCTGGCCGCGCTTGTCTCATAAAGGTTCGGGCCGGCCTTGCGCCCGTCGGTGTCGGTGGTCAGCACCGGGGTCACGGCGTTGCGCCCGTCAAAGCGCTGCTTGCCGCTGCGATAGGCATCGGCGATGCCGTCGGTCAGCATGACCTGCGGCGCGCTGCCTGACAGCGCCTTGGCGGCGGCATCGACGAAGGCGTCGCCATCGGGGCCGGCGCCGATCACGGCGATGCCGGGGTTGGTGCAGAACTGGCCCGCGCCCATGGTCAGCGACGCGGCCCAGCCGGCACCGATTTCGGCGCCGCGCGCGCTTGCGGCTTCGGGCAGAATGAACATCGGATTGACGCTGCCCAGCTCTCCGAAAAAGGGGATCGGTTCGGGGCGCTGCGCGCACAGGTCGAACAGCGCGCGCCCGCCGCCAAGGCTGCCGGTAAAGCCCACGGCCTTGATCAGCGGATGCTGCACCAGCGCCTGCCCCACCACGCGCGATCCGCCCTGGATCAACGAGAACACGCCAGCGGGCATGTCGCAGGCGGCGATGGCGGCGGCGATGGCCTCGGCCACGATCTCGCCGGTGCCGGGGTGAGCCGAATGGCCCTTGACCACCACGGGGCAGCCGGCCGCGAGAGCGGCGGCGGTGTCGCCCCCGGCGGTGGAAAACGCCAGCGGGAAGTTCGACGCGCCGAACACCGCAACCGGGCCGATGGGCCGTTGCAGGGTCTTGAGATCGGGGCGCGGCAGCGGCTTGCGGTCGGGCAGCGCCTTGTCATGGCGCCGGTCCAGATAGTCGCCCCTTTCGATGTGGTCGGCGAACAGGCGCAGCTGACCGGTGGTGCGGCCCCGCTCGCCCTGCAGGCGGGCCTCGGGCAGGCCGGTTTCCTGGGTGCCGATCAGGGTGATGGCGTCGGCGCGGGCGTCGATTTCGTCGGCGATGGCGCGCAGGAACCGCGCGCGATCCGCGCGGCTGGACTGCCCGTAGCTGTCGAACGCCTCTTCGGCGGCGCGGCAGGCGGCATCTACCAGGGCGGGCGTTCCGGCGCTGAATTCATGCGACGGGCCGTTCGCCGGTTCAGAGGCAAACCTGTCGTCCGAGGCGACCCAGGCGCCGGCGACGAGGTGCTTGCCGTGGGGGGTAAAAGCATCAAGCATGTCAGTCCTCCTTGGGGGATGGATGAATCGGTTCTTC
>CAXICP010000173.1:0-6910 GCA_964022595.1 uncultured Salipiger sp. | reverse complement strand
GGACGGGTACGCGCCGCGCGAGGCCCGGAACCAGCCCGAAATCGCCCCGCTCGCCGCCTCTGACGAGGCGCTGCGCGCGCTGCCCCCGCTTTACCTGAACGCCGCCGGGCTGGACCCGCTGGCATCGGACACGCAGGCGCTTGCGGATCGGCTGCACGCGATGGGGCGCGCCGACACCTGCGATTTCGTCGACGGCGTCGTTCACGGCTTCATGCAGATGGGCAGCGCCCTGCCCGAGGCCCGCGCGGCCTTTGATGCGGCGGGCGCGGCCTTTGGCTGGATCACCGGCTGACAAGACGACCCGCCCACAGGAGAGGGCGGCAACAAGGGAGGAAAGACACATGACACTGACCCGGACAACGGCCCTGGCCACGGCGCTTGCGCTTTGCGCGGGGCTGGCGCAGGCCGACAGCACGGTGCGCTTCTGGTACCATTTCGACAACGCCGACAACCCCATGGACGCGCTGGTCGAGAAATTCGAAGCCGCCAATCCCGGCATCACCATCGAAGCCGAGAACATCCCCTGGAACAGCTATTACGACCAGCTTTATACGTCGATCATCGGGTCCAACGCGCCCGACGCGGCCATGGTCAAGGCCTTTGCCCAGCCCCGCCTTGTGGAAATGGGCGCGCTTGCCCCCATCGATGACTGGCTGGCCGACTGGGACGGCGCGGCGGGGCTGCAGGACAACCTGCTGGACCTGACCAAGGGCCCGGACGGGCGGCAATACTACCTGCCGGTGCAATACGTGGTGCTGTACCTTTACTACCGCACCGACATGTTCCAGGAACTGGGACTTGAGGTTCCGCAAACCTGCGAAGCCTTCCGCGAAGCCGCCCGCGCGCTTACCCGCGACACCGACGGCAACGGGCAGATCGACACTTACGGTTTCGGCTTTCGCGGCGCCAAGGGCGGGCATGACCATTGGCTGACCTTCACGCTGGGCGCCGAGGGCGTGTCGCTGACCGACGGGCTGACCTCGGATGCGGGCATCGCGGGGACGCAATTCACCGCCGATCTGTTCCGCGAGGATGGCGTGTTCCCGCCCTCGGCCCCCAATGACGGATTTCAGGAAATCATCGGCGCCTTCAAGGCCGGCAAGACCGCGATGACCATCCACCATATCGGTTCGGCCAATGGCATGGTCGAAGCGCTTGGCGACAAGGTCAGCGCCGCGCCGGTGCCCGCCTGCGGTGGCAGCCGCTGGACCAGCTTCGGCGACGAAAGCACCGCCGTCATGGCCAACGCCGAAGACCCCGAAGCCGCGTGGAAGTGGATCAGCTTCCTGTCGAGCGAAGGCAACAACACAACCTTCAACGAAGCCACCGGCCAGCTTCCCGTGGTCAAGGCCGACAGCGAGACCTGGTCCCTGCACCCCCAGCGCTTTGTTCAGGCCACCGTCGACAGCCTGCCCTTCGCGCATCTGCTGCCCAACAGCTCGGCCACGGCGGATTTCGTCAACACCGGCTGGCCCACCAACATGCAGCGCGTGCTGACCGGCGACATCGAACCGGCAGAGATGAACGCCAAGATCGAAGAACTGTTCGCCGATTGATCCCGCGCCGGGCACCCCGCGTGCCCGGCCCCCCCTTTCCCAAGATCCGAAAGCCCCGTGCCCCATGACGGACGCGACCATGACCCGTGCCCCCGACGCCCCGCGCCACCGCGCCTCGCTGGGCCGCCAGATCCTGCCCTATGCGATGCTGACCCCGGCGGTGCTGGTGACGCTGGCCATCGTCTTCCTGCCGATGATTCAGACCGCCTGGATGAGCCTGCATGATTACGTGCTGTTCCGCCCCAATGATTTCACCTGGGTGGGCCTGGACAACTTCAAGGCCGCGCTTGGCGACGAGGTGTTCTGGATCTCGCTCAGGCACACCATCATCTGGATGTGCACCACGATCCCGGCGCAGGTGGCGCTGGGGCTGGTGACCGCGCTGCTGCTGAACCGCGAATTTCCGTGGCGGGCGCTGGCGCGGGCGCTGATCATCATCCCCTGGGCGCTGCCGTCGGTGGTGATCGCGCTGATGTGGGTGTGGATCTATGACAGTAACTACGGCGTGGCCAATGAATTCCTGCTGCGGCTGGGGCTGATTCAGCAGGCGGTGCCGTGGCTCGCCGATCCCGACACGGCGCTGGCCTCGATCATCCTGACGCTTACATGGCAGGGCTTTCCCTTCTTCGCTGTGATGATCCTGGCGGGGCTGCAATCCACCCCGAAAAGCTATGACGCGGCCGCGTCCACCGACGGCGCAAGCCCGTGGCGCCAGTTCTGGCACATCACCCTGCCCGGCATTTCGGGCGTGATGATGACGGCGGTGCTGCTGCGGATGATCTGGGTCGCCAACAGCTTCGACGTGATCTTTGTCATGACGGGCGGCGGGCCGGGCTATGCCACGCACACGCTGCCGCTTTATGCCTTCATCAAGGCGCGCACCAATCTGGATTTCGGCTATGGCTCGGCCATCGCGGTGCTGTTCACGCTGCTGCTGATGGTTGTCGTGGTGATCTACCTGCGCCGCACCGGAAAGGCGGTGTCCTGATGGCCCTGCACAAACCGTCGACGCTGCGCCGCATCCTGACCACCGACCTGCCGATGCTGGCGATCCTGTGCTTCACCCTTGGGCCGTACCTGTGGATGGCGCTGACCTCGCTCAGCCCGCAGGAAACGCTGTTCACCCAAGGCCCGTCGCTGCTGAACGCCACGCTGGAAAACTACACCCGCCTGTTCGCCACCGTGGGCTTTGCCGACAACCTGATCGACAGCATGATCGTGGCGGGCGGCACCGTGGCGGTGGGCCTGTCGCTAAGCATCACCGCCGCCTACGCGTTCAGCCGCTTCAACTTTCGCGGCAAGCGCATCCTGATGCTGCAATTCCTGCTGATCAACATGTTCCCGCTGGTGCTGCTTATCCTGCCGCTGTTCGTGCTGATGCGGGTGCTGGGGCTGCTGGACACCCATCTTGCGCTGATCATCGCCAATTCCACCGTGGCGATCCCGTTTTCGATCTGGATGATGGTCAGCTACATGAACGGCATTCCCCGATCGCTGGACGAGGCGGCGATGACCGATGGCTGCACCCGCATGCAGGCGCTGCGCCGCGTGGTGCTGCCGCTGTGCCTGCCGGGGATCATCGCCACCGGCATCTATATCTTCATCACCTCGTGGAACGAATATCTTTACGCGCTGACCCTTGGCGGGCGCAACGTGCGCACCATCACCGTCGCGGTGCAGACGCTGATCGGCGAATACGAGGTGCAATGGGGCCTGTTGACCGCCGGCGGCATCGTCGGGGCCATGCCCGCCACCGTGCTTTTCCTAATCGTGCAGAAACGCCTGATCTCCGGCCTGACCCAGGGCGCGGTGAAGGGCTGAAAGGACCTCTGTTGAAAAATCCAATCGGCATCATCTCGATGCAGTTCATCCGCCCGTTTACCGGCAAGGATCTGCATTACTTCCACAAAGCCGCTGAGCTTGGCTTTGATTTCGTCGAACTTCTGGTCCCCGAACCCGAAGACGCGCTGCCCATCGCGGATGTGAAACGCGCCGCACAGGATGCGGGCATCTTCACCGTGCTGGCAGCACGGGTGAACGCGCAGCGCTCGGTCGCCTCGGATGACGCGGGCGCGCGCCAGGGCGGCCTTGATTACCTGCATCACTGCGTCGACGTGGCCGAGGAACTGGGCGCCAAAATCGTCGGCGGGCCGCTTTACGGCGAGCCGATGGTGTTTGCCGGACGGCCCCCGGTACCGCGCAGCGATGACGAGATCGCGGCGCGCGCGGGGCGCACCATCGATGCCTTCCGCGCCGTGGCCCCCCATGCGCAGGCGGGGGGCGTGACGCTGGCGGTCGAGGCGCTGAACCGGTTCGAGACGGATATCCTCAACACCACGCGGCAGGCCTGCGAGGTGGTGGACGCGGTGAACAACCCCGCCTTCAAGCTGATGCTGGACACCTTCCACATGAACATGGAAGACCGCTCGATCCCCGATGCCATCCGCATGGCAGGCCCGCGCATCGCGCATTTCCAGGCCAATGAAAACCACCGCGGCCATCCCGGCACCGGCCACATGGACTGGACCGCGATCTGCCGCGCGCTGGCGCAGGTGGGCTATGCGGGGCCGGTGTCGCTGGAACCGTTCCGGCGGGCGGATGACCGCGTGGCGCTGCCCATCGCGCAATGGCGCGCCCCGCGCGAAGATGAAAGCGACAAGCTGCGCGCGGGCCTTGGGGTGATCCGCAACGCACTTGCACTGGCAGAGGTGGACCAATGATCAACATCGGCTGGATCGGCTGCGGGCGGCACGCGCGGCAAATGCTGCTGCCCCAGATGGGGCGCAACGACATCCGCATCGCCGCCCTTTGCGACCGCGACGGCGCGGCGCTAAAGGCGGCGGCGACGGAATACGGCGTCAGCCAGGTCACGGATGATTTCCGCGCGCTCATCGCCACGCCGGGTCTGGATGCCATCGGCATGGCGGTGGGGCCGGACCTGCACCAGGCGGCCAGCATCGCCGCGCTGGACGCCGGCCTTCCGGTGTTCATGGAAAAACCCCCCGCCGCCACGGCGCAGGGTGCGCGCGCGGTGGCGGCGGCGGCGCAAAAGGCGGGCAAGCCGGTGATGGTCGGTTTCATGAAACGCTATTCCACCGGCAACCGCATGGCGATGAACGTGCTGCGGGGCGGCAGCTTTGGCGACGTGCTGGGCATCACCGGCGCCTACATGACCGCGCCGGGCTATTTCGAAGGCCAGCCCGATTACACCGGTTTCTTCCTGCATCACTGCGTGCATTACATGGACCTTATCCCGTGGTTCGCGGGCGAGGATTTCGGCGACATGACGGTGCGCTCGGTGTCCCCGGCGCCCGGCAAGCTATTGTTGCACCTGAACTTCACCACGCCGCAGGGCAAGATCGGCAACATCGTCATGGGCACCGTGCAATCGCGCGGCACCCCGATGGAGGAAATCCGCATCATGGGCGATCACGCCCGCATCCACGTGGACAACATCATCGATGTGGCGCTGTATCGCGACCCGCCCTTCAAGGCGGGCGATCCCGGCGCGGTGCTGGACCCGGCTTGCGACACGCTTAGCTGGCGGCCCAATTTCACCGCCGCCGCCAACGAGGATCACAAGGGCTATGCGGCGCTGCTGGCCGATGTGGCGGCGGTGCTGCGCGGAGAGCCGCGCGATGTGCCCGATATCGGTGACGGTGTGCGCGCCATGGAACGGCTGGAACGGATGACCGCCCAGCTGGACGTCTGAGCGCGAAGGCATGGCACGGGCGCCGCGGCGCCCGCGCCGATCACTCTGGCGACACCTGCACCAGCGCGCTATGGGCGCTGCATCCCTGCCCCAGCCGCGATGTGCCCACGTCAGGCGTCAGCACGTTGGGGTTGCCCTGCGGGTCGACGGGCTCGTCGGGGTCGCCGTACCAGGCGCCGGTGGGCAACGCGACGACCCCTTGCAGGATGGCATCGCTCAGCCGGGCGCGGGCGCGCACGGCGCCGCGCGCGTTGTGCACCCGGCACAGCGCGCCCGTGGCGATCCCCCGCGCGGCGGCGTCGGCGGGGTGCATCAGCAGGGTTTCGGGGCGCGCGCCGGGGGCATCGGCCAGCGCCGCTTCAAGCTGGCTGTGCAGCTTGTCGCCGGGTTGGGGCGAAACCATGTGCAGCGGCGTCTCGGCGGTGGCGGCCCCCAGCCATTCGGACGGGGGCAACCAGACCGGATGGCCCGGGCAATCATCGTAGCCGAAGCTGTCGATGGTGTCGGAAAAGATCTCGATCCGCCCCGAGGGCGTGCCAAGCGGATGCGCGGTCGGGTCCTTGCGGAAATCGGTGAACAGGCTGCGCGGCGCGTGATCGTCGCGGATCGGCAGGCGCATCCAGTTGCGCGCGCGCAATTCATCAAGGCCCGGCAGGTCCAGATCGCGCGCGCCCGCGCGGAAGCCTTCGTAAAGATGCGCGATCCATTCGCCCGAACTGCGCCCTTCGGTAAAGGCTTCGTCCGCGCCAAGCCGATGCGCCAGCCCCGCGAAAATGTCGTAATCATCGCGCGCCCCGCCCTGCGCCGGCACCAGCGCGGGCATGTGGAACAGGTAGTCATCAAGGCTTGACCGGCCGATGTCCTCGCGCTCGTAGGGGGTCGTGGCGGGAAAGACGATGTCGGCCCGCTTGGCGGTCGCGGTCCACCAGGGTTCGTGCACGATGATGGTTTCAGGGGTCTGCCAGGCCGCGTGCAGCGCGTGCAGGTCCTGGTGGTGGTGATAGGGGTTGCCCCCCGCCCAGTAGACCAGCCGGATATCGGGGTAGGTCCTGTCGGCGCCGTTGTACTGGTAGGGCCCGCCGGGGTTGCGCAGCATGTCGGCCACGCGCGCCACCGGGATCGCGGTTGCGACGGGGTTGCGCCCCTGCGGCAGGGTCATGCCGCCCACGGGCCGCATGGACTTGCCCACGCCGCCGATGGCGCCATAGCCGTAACCGACGCCCCCGCCAGGCAGGCCCATCTGCCCCAGCATCGCCGCCAGCACGGCGGACATCCAGTAGGGCTGTTCGCCGTGCTGTCCGCGTTGCAGCGACCAGGCCACGGTGATGAAGCACCGGGTCGACGCCATGCGCCGGGCCAGCGCCGCGATGTCCTGGGGCGCAACGCCGCACAGCGGGGCGGCCCATTCGGGCGATTTCGCCGTCCCGTCCGCCTGCCCCAGCAGGTAGGGGCGGAACCGGTCGTAGCCGGTGCAGCAACGGTCCAGGAAATCGCGGTCGGCCAGCCCTTCGGTCTCGAGCACATAGGCCAGCGCCAGCATCAGCGCCGTGTCCGAACCGGGGCGCAGCGGCATCCATGCGCACCCTTCCGGCGCATCACCGCGCTGCGGGCCGATGTTGATGCGCACCATCCCCTTTTCGGC
>CAXICP010000172.1:0-7011 GCA_964022595.1 uncultured Salipiger sp. | reverse complement strand
CGCCGCGATCCTGCTGATTTCCGAGGATCTGGACGAGATCCTGACGCTTTCCGACAGCATCCGCGTCATATCCAGGGGCCGCCTGTCCCCCGAATTTCCGCGCGGCAGCAAGACCCCGTCAGAGCTGGGCCAGTGGATGGCCGGGCAGGGCTTTGACCATGCCGCCTGACCCCCACCGCCCCGCAAGGATCGCCCGCTGATGCGACTTGAACCCATCGCCGCGCCAAGCCACGCGCGCACATTGGTGCCCCCGGCCATCGCCATTGCGGCCACCATCGCCGTGGCCGGGCTGCTGGCCGCAATGGCGGGCGCGAACCCGCTGCACACCTTCGGCCTGATCGTCAAAGGCGCGTTCGGGTCGAAATTCGCCCTGCTTGAAACGCTGAACCGCGCCACGCCGCTGATCTTCACCGGCCTTGCCGTCGCGGTCGCCTTTCGCGCGCGGCTGTGGAACATCGGCGCCGAGGCGCAGCTATATGCCGGCGCCCTGCTGACCGTTCTGATCGGCACGCAACTGGGCCTGCCCGGCCCTCTGGCCATTCCGCTGATGGCGCTTGGCGCCGTGATCGCCGGCGCGCTGCTGCTGCTGGGGCCGGTGCTGTTGAAAACCCGGCTGGGGGTGGACGAGGTGGTGACCACCCTGCTGCTGAACTTCGTCATGGCGCTGTTCATTTCCTATCTGCTTGAAGGGCCGCTCAAGGATCCGATGGGCATGGGCTGGCCGAAATCGCCATCCCTGCCCCGCGACGCCCGCCTGCCCCGCATCGTCGACGGGCTGCGCCTGCACTGGGGGTTCGCGCTGGCGCTGATCTGCGCCGCCGGGGTCTGGGTGATCCAGACCCGCACCACGCTGGGCTATGAAATCCGCGCCGTGGGCGCCAACCCGCAGGCGGCGCGCTTTGCGGGCATCCCCGTCACCGCCACGCTGGTGAAGACCGCGCTGCTGTCGGGCGGGCTTGCCGCGCTGGCAGGGTTTTCCGAGGTCGCGGGGCTGAAGGGCAACCTCACGACCGACCTGTCGGCCAGCTTCGGCTACACGGGCATCGTCGTGGCCATGCTTGCGCTGCTGCACCCGCTGGGCGTGGTGGTGTCGGCGCTGTTCGTCGCGGGCATCTTCGTGGGGGCGGACAGCATGTCGCGCGCGGCGCAGGTGCCGACCTATATCGCCGACCTGCTGCTGGCCTCTGCGCTGCTGTTCATGGTGCTGGCGGTCCTGCTGACACGGTTCCGGGTGGTGCGCGGATGACCGACATCGTCGATATCCTGCTGTCCGCCAGCTTCTGGGCCGCGATCCTGCGCATCGCCTCGCCGCTGATCTTCGCCACCATGGGAGAGCTGATCTGCGAACGCGCCGGGGTGCTGAACCTCGGGATCGAGGGGATCATGGTCTTTGGCGCCTTCGCGGGCTGGATGGCCGTCTACGCGGGCCTGCCGCTGTGGGGCGGGGTCGCGGTCGCGATGCTGGCGGGCATGGCGTTCGGGGCGCTGCACGGGGTGCTGACCATTCCGTTCGGCCTGTCGCAGCACGTGGTGGGGCTGGGCATCACCATGCTGGCCACGGCGGCGGCCTATTACGCCTATCGCCTTGCCCTGCCCGAGGTCACGAACCCGCCGCGCATCACCCCGTTTCAGCCGCTGCACATCCCGGTGCTGTCCGATCTGCCGTGGCTGGGCCAGGCGCTGTTTTCGCAGACCGCGCTGACATGGGCAGGCTTTGCCGCCACCGGCGCGACCGCGCTTGTGCTGTTTCGCACGCCGCTCGGCCTTGCGGTGCGCGCCGCGGGCGAAAACCCGCAGGCGGTCGAGGCGCAGGGCCTGTCGGTCACCGCCATCCGCATGGGCGCGGTGATCGTCGGGTCAGGCCTGATGGCCGTCGGCGGAGCGTTCCTGACCATGTCCGCCTTTTCCAGCTTCTTCTTCGAAATGGTCAACGGGCGGGGCTGGATCTGCATCGCGCTGGTGGTGTTCGGCGCGTGGAAACCGGGCAAGGCGCTGCTGGGCGCGCTGTTGTTCGCGGGCTTCGACGCGCTGCAAATCCGGCTGCAACAGACCGGCCTTGGGCAGGTCGTGCCATATCAGGTGTTCCTGATGATCCCCTACCTGCTGTCGATCCTTGCCCTTATCGTGATGTCGCGCCGGGCCGAAACCCCCGCCGCGCTGATGACCCCCTTCAACCGCGGAGACCGCTGATGGCCACTTTCGATATCCTCGTGCGCGCCGGCACCCTGCCCGATGGCACCGTCAAGGACATCGGCATCACCGGCGGCACCATCGCCGCCATGGGCGATCTGACCGGCGCCGAGGCGGGCACCGTGATCGACGCGGACGGAGACCTCGTGTCCTCGCCCTTTGTCGATCCGCATTTCCACATGGACGCCACGTTGTCCTACGGCACGCCGCGCATCAACGGGTCGGGCACGCTGCTGGAAGGCATCGCGCTGTGGGGCGAGCTGAAAGAACAGGCCAGCGTCGATGACATGGTGCAGCGCGCCCTGACCTATTGCGACTGGGCGGTCAGCATGGGCCTTCTGGCGGTGCGCAGCCACGTGGACACCTGCGATGACAGCCTCAAGGGTGTCGAGGCGATGCTGCATGTGCGCGACGCGGTCCGGCCCTACCTTGACCTGCAACTGGTCGCCTTTCCGCAGGACGGGTTCTACCGCGACCCCACGGCACGGGCGAACACCCTGCGCGCGCTGGACATGGGGGTCGACGTGGTGGGCGGCATCCCGCATTTCGAACGCACCATGGAGGATGGCGCCGCGTCGGTCCGCGAACTGTGCAGGATCGCGGCGGATCGGGGCCTGCCGGTCGACCTGCATTGCGACGAAAGCGATGATCCGCTGTCGCGCCATATCGAAACCCTGTGCTTTGAAACGCAGCGGCTGGGCCTGCAGGGGCGGGTGTCCGGATCGCATCTGACGTCGATGCATTCCATGGACAACTACTATGTCAGCAAGCTGCTGCCGCTGATGGCCGAAGCGCAGGTTGCCGCCATTCCGAACCCACTTATCAACATCACCCTGCAAGGGCGGCACGACACCTTTCCCAAGCGGCGCGGGCTGACCCGAGTCAAGGAAATGCAGGCGCATGGCATCACCGTCGGCTGGGGGCAGGATTGCGTGCGCGACCCGTGGTATTCGCTGGGCACCGCCGACATGCTGGACGTGGCATTCATGGGGCTGCACGTGGCCCAGATGACCTCGCCAATCGAAATGCAGCGGTGCTTCACCATGGTGACCGAGGAAAACGCCCGCATCCTGCAACTGGGCGATTACGGGCTGGCGGTGGGCAAGGCCGCGTCGCTGGTGGTGCTGGACGCGGGATCGGCGATCGAGGCGCTGCGGCTGCGCCCCGACCGGCTTTGCGTGATCTCGAAGGGCAGGATCGTTTCGCAACAGGCCCGCAACGACGCGCGGCTGGATCTGCCCGGGCGCCCGGGGTCGGTGCGCCGTCGCCACAAGCTGGCCGACGGCTAGTGCGCCGGATCAGGCGACCATCTTTTCCGCCTTGCGCAAGTCGACCGACACCAGCTGCGACACGCCCTGTTCCTGCATCGTGACCCCGAACAGGCGGTCCATGCGCGCCATGGTGACCGCGTGGTGGGTGATGATCAGGAAGCGGGTGTCGGTGCGGCGGCACATCTCGTCCAGCAGATCGCAGAAACGGGTGACGTTCGCATCGTCCAGCGGGGCGTCGACCTCGTCCAGCACGCAGATCGGCGCCGGGTTGGCCAGGAACACCGCAAAGATCAGCGCCAGCGCCGTCAGCGTCTGTTCGCCCCCCGACAGCAGCGACAGCGTCGCCAGCTTCTTGCCCGGCGGCTGGCACATGATTTCCAGCCCGGCTTCCAGCGGGTCGTCGGATTCGACCATCACAAGGTTGGCCTCACCCCCGTTGAACAGGTGCGTGAACAGCAGGCGGAAGTTGCTGTTCACCTGCTCGAACGCGGTCAGCAGCCGTTCGCGCCCCTCGCGGTTCAGCGACGCGATGCCCGAGCGCAGCGTCTTGATCGCCTCTTCAAGGTCGGTCTTTTCCTTGGCGAGCGTGTCGTGCTCTTCCTGGATTTCGCGGGCGTCTTCCTCGGCGCGCAGGTTGACCGCGCCCAGGGCATCGCGCTGCCGCTTGAGCCGGTTGACCTCGGCTTCGATCTGATCCGACGCTGGCATGTCTTCTGGCTGGGTTTCCAGCCGGGCCAGCAGCTTTTCCGGCGTGGTTTCCTGTTCTTCCAGAATGCGCGCGGCGGCGGCGTCCACGGTTTCGCGCGCTGCCTCGACGCGGGCTTCGGCGCCGGCGCGCGCTTCGCGGGCTTCGGACGCGCTGCGCTCCGCGTCACGTTCCAGCCCGATGGCGTCGCGCAGGGCGGTTTCGGCCAAGGCCAGCGCCTCGGCGGCGGCGGCGCGGCGGGCCTCGTCGCGAATGATCGCCTCAGACAGCTCTTCGCGCTTTTCCGCAAGCTCGGCGGGCAGGGCCGAGGCTTCTTCCAGCTCGTCCTCGGCGGCGGCCTTGCGCTCGGCCAGTTCCGCGCCGCGCCGTTCCGCCGTTTCCAGCCGGTTGCGCCAGCCCGACAGTTCCTTGGCGACGGTTTGCAGGCGGGCGGCGCGCGCTTCGCCTTCGCGGCGCAATTCGTCATGGGCGGACCGGCGGGTCATCATGGTCATGCGCGCGGCCTCGACCGTGACCTTGATATCCTCGACCTCGGCGCGGGCGGTTTCCAGATCGCCAAGATCGTCGACGGCGCGCTGCGCCTCGACCAGTTGCCTGCGCGCGGTGGTCGCGTCGTCTTCGTGGCGCGTCACCGCCATGGCCAGGCTTTCGAGCTTGCCCTCGGCCATGTTGCGATCGGCCTCGGCGCGGTTGGCGGCGCGGATCGCGTCGTTCATGCGCTGATCGGCGGTGCGGCGGGCGTCGCGCGCCGCCCTGTCCGCTTCGGTCTGCCGGGCAAGCAGCGCGACCAGCGTTTCGTGCCCGGCGCGCAGGGCATCCACGCGCGACTCGACCTCGGCCATTTCCTGGCGCAGCCGTTCAAGCTTGTTGATCTGCTCAAGCCGAAGCGCCGCGGCCGAGGGCGCATCTTCGGCCCAGGCGCGATACCCGTCCCAGCGCCACAGATCGCCATCGCGGCTGACAAGCCGCTGGCCGGGCCGCAGCAACGGTTGCAGCCGCGCCCCGTCGGCGCCGTCCACCAGCCCGATCTGGCTGAGCCGGCGCTGCAACACCGGCGGCGCCTGCACATGACCGGCCAGCGGGGTCAGCCCCTCGGGCAAGGGTTGGGGGCTGTCATAGGGGGCCAGCGCGGTCCAGCCGGTGGGGCCGTCGGCGTCCACCTCGGGCGCGCGCAGATCGTCGGCAAGCGCGGCGCCAAGCGCCTTTTCAAAGCCCTGTTCGACCTGCAGCCGGTCCAGGATCTGCCCACCCTCGGCGGTGTCGCGATCCAGCAGGCGGGCCAGCGCGGTGACCTCGGCGCGCAGGGCGTTGAATTCGCCCTCGGCGGCGGAACGTTCGGCGCGGGCGTCGGCCTCGCGGGCGGCGGTGTCGGACCGGGCGGCATCGGCCTCGGCCAGATGCTGTTCGGCGTCTTCCGCCGCCTCGGATGCCTCTTGCGCGGCCTCGCGCGCTGCGTCCATCCGGGCCGAGGCATCGGCCAGCGTGTCGCCCGCCGTTTCGACGGCGGCCCGGGCGCGGGCGGCTTCGCCTTCGTGGCGGTCCACCTGCCGGGTGGAATCGGCCAGGAACCGGTGGGCCGACTGGTGGCGCGCGGCAAGGCGGGCCACGTCTTCGGTGCGCTGCGACAGGTCCGCCTCTCGCGCGCTGAGGGTCGCCGCCGCCTCTGAGGCCGCCTCGGACGCTTCGGCCACGCGATCCTCGTGCCCTTCGGACGCCTGTTCCAGATCGCGGATTTCCTGTTCAAGCCGTTCGATCGTCTCGCCCGCATCGCGGTTCAGACCGGATTCGCGTTCCATGTCCTTGGCCATCTGCAGGATGCGACGGCTGAGCGCATTGATGGTTTCCGCCGCGCGCCGCTCCTGGTCGGACAGGGTGTCGCGCTGCACGGTCAGGCGCTGAAGCACCGCGGCGGCGATGGCTTCTTCCTCGCGCAGGGCAGGCAGGGCTTCCTCGCGTTCGGCGCGCAGCTTGGCGGCGCTGCGTGCGGCGCCTTCGGCCTGCGCGGCGGCGGTGACGCGGGCGCGATATTCATCCTCGGCGGCAAGGCGGGCCTCATCCGCTTCCTTCCAGCGACGGAACAGCAGCAGCCCCTCGGCCCGGCGCAGATCCGCCCCGATGGCGCGGTAGCGTTGCGCCTGCCGGGCCTGCCGCGCCAGTTGCCCCAACTGTCCGGCAAGCTGTTCCACCACGTCATCGATGCGCAGCAGGTTGGCTTCGGTGTTCTTCAGCTTCAGCTCGGCCTCGTGCCGGCGCTGGTACAGCCCCGAGATGCCCGCCGCCTCTTCCAGGATGCGGCGGCGGTTCTTGGGCTTGGCGTTGATCAGCTCGGAAATCTGCCCCTGCCGCACCAGCGCGGGCGAGGTCGACCCGGTGGACGCATCCGCGAACAGCATCTGCACATCGCGCGCGCGCGTGTCCTTGCCATTGGCCTTGTACGCCGAGCCCACGTCGCGGGTGATGCGGCGCACGATTTCCAGCTGGTCGGTGTCGTTGAACCCCGCCGGGGCAAGCCGGTCGGAATTGTCGATGGTCAGGCAGACCTCGGCAAAGTTGCGGGCGGGCCGGGTCGAGGTGCCGGCAAAGATGACATCCTCCATCCCCGATCCGCGCATCGCCCGGGCGCGGGTTTCGCCCATCACCCAGCGCAGCGCCTCCAGCAGGTTGGACTTGCCGCAGCCGTTGGGGCCGACAACGCCGGTCAGCCCGTCGGAAATGACAAGGTCGGTCGGGTCGACGAAACTCTTGAAGCCCGTGAGCCTGAGGCGTGAAAACTGCACCTAAACCTGCCCTGATTCCTTGCTGCGCGGCAGTTTGGATGCCACGGGCGGCAGCTGTCAAACCGTT
>CAXICP010000171.1:0-7015 GCA_964022595.1 uncultured Salipiger sp. | reverse complement strand
TGCCTGCGCGCCGCGCCGCTGTATCAACCCGTGACGCCGCGTGGTCAGCCGATGTCGGTGCGCATGTCCGCGGCGGGGCGTTTCGGCTGGGTGACCGACCGGCGCGGATACCGGTACGAGCCGCGCCACCCCGAAGGCATGGACTGGCCCGCGATTCCGCGCAGCGTGCTGAACATCTGGGATGCGGTGGCCGACTGTTCGCGCGCGCCCGAATGCTGCCTGATCAACTGGTACGGCACCGGCGCGCGCATGGGGCTGCATCAGGACAAGGACGAGGCGGATTTCGCCTGCCCGGTGGTGTCGGTCAGCCTGGGCGATGACGGGCTGTTCCGCATGGGCAACGAGGAACGCGGCGGCAAGACGGAATCGATCTGGCTGAAGTCGGGGGATGTGGTGGTGATGGGGGGCGAGGCCCGGCTGAAGCATCACGGCGTGGACCGCATCCGGTTCAATTCGTCCACGTTGCTGGCGCAGGGCGGGCGGATCAACCTGACGCTGCGCGTCGTCACCTGACCGCCGGCCCCGGACAATTCGGGGCCGGCGCGCCGGGATCATTCCGCCGCTTCGGAATAATCGCTCATCGGGGGGCAGGTGCAGACAAGGTTGCGATCGCCATAGGCATTGTCCACCCGGTTGACCGGCGGCCAGTACTTGTCGACCCGGAACGCCCCCGGCGGGAAACAGCCCTGCTCGCGCGAATAGGGGCGATCCCAGTCGCGCACCAGGTCTTCCATCGTGTGGGGGGCGTGGCGCAGCGGGCTTGATGCGATGTCCATCGCGCCGGTTTCGATGGCGCGGATTTCCTCGCGGATGGCCAGCATCGCGTCGCAGAACCGGTCCAGTTCGGCCTTGGTTTCGCTTTCCGTCGGCTCGACCATCAGGGTTCCGGCCACAGGCCAGCTCATGGTCGGGGCGTGGAAGCCGCAGTCGATAAGCCGCTTGGCGATGTCTTCCACCGTCACGCCGGCGGTTTTCTCGAAGGGGCGCACATCAAGGATGCATTCATGCGCCACCCGGCCCGACGGCGCGGTGTACAGGATTTCATACGCCCCGCTCAGCCGCGCGGCGATGTAATTGGCGTTCAGGATCGCGGCGCGCGTGGATTGCGTCAGCCCCTCGCCGCCGCTCATCAGGATATAGCCCCACGAGATCGGCAGCAGCGAAGGAGACCCGAAAGCCGCCGCCGACACCGCGCCCGTTCCCGCCAGCGGATCGCCCGGCAGGTGCGGCACAAGGTGGTCCTTGACCCCGATCGGCCCCATGCCCGGCCCGCCCCCGCCATGCGGGATGCAGAAGGTCTTGTGCAGGTTCAGGTGCGAGACATCGCCGCCCAGATCGCCGGGCCGCGACAGCCCGACCATGGCGTTCATGTTGGCCCCGTCGATATAGACCTGCCCGCCGTGGTCATGGGTGATCTGGCAGACATCGCGCACGGTTTCCTCGAACACGCCGTGGGTGGACGGGTAGGTGATCATGCAGGCGGCAAGCGCATCTGAATGCTTTTCCGCCTTGGCGCGGAAATCGTCCAGGTCGATGGACCCTTTCGCATCGCATTTCACCGGCACGACCTTCCAGCCCACCATCTGCGCCGAGGCCGGGTTGGTGCCATGGGCATTCACCGGGATCAGGCAGACATCGCGCTGCCCCTCGCCGCGCGCGCGCTGCCATGCGGCAATGGTCAGAAGCCCGGCATATTCGCCCTGCGCGCCGCTGTTGGGCTGCATGGAAAACGCATCATAGCCGGTGATCGTGCACAGCTTGGCCGACAGGTCGGAAATCATCTCGGCATAGCCCGCCGCCTGATCGGCAGGGGCGTAAGGGTGCAGCCCGGCAAATTCCTTCCAGCTGACGGGCATCATCTCGGCCGCGGCGTTCAGCTTCATGGTGCAGGACCCCAGCGGGATCATCGCGCGATCCAGCGCCAGATCGCGGTCCGCAAGACGGCGCATGTAGCGCATCATCTCGGTTTCCGCGCGGTTCATCTGGAACACCTCGTGGCCAAGGTAGTCGCTTGTCCGCAGCAGCGCGTCGGGCAGGTGGTAGGTTTCCGGCTCGTCGCCATAGCTGCGCACCAGCCCGAAGGCGCGCCAGACCGCTTCGATCTGGGCGGGGCGCACGGTTTCATCCACCGTGATGCCGATCTTCGTGCGCCCGATGCGCCGCAGGTTGATGCCTTCGCGCACCGCGGCGGCCAGGATGCCGCGCTGAAGCAGCCCCGCCTCGACCACAAGCGTGTCGAAATAGGCCTGCGGGCCAACGTCATAGCCGGCCTCGGCCAGCCCCTCGGCCAGCCGCACCGTCTTTAGATGGATGCGCTGCGCGATCGCGCGCAAGCCCTTGGGCCCGTGGAACACCGCGTAGAACCCGGCCATCACCGCAAGCAGCGCTTGCGCGGTGCACACGTTCGACGTGGCCTTTTCGCGGCGGATGTGCTGTTCGCGCGTCTGAAGCGCAAGGCGGTAGGCGCGGTTCCCCAGCGCATCCACCGACACGCCCACGATCCGCCCCGGCATCGCCCGCTTGAACGCGTCGCGGCAGGCCATGTAGGCGGCGTGCGGGCCGCCATAGCCCAGCGGCACGCCAAAGCGCTGGGTCGACCCGACGGCGATGTCGGCCCCCATGGCGCCCGGTTCCTTCAGCAGGCACAGCGCCATGATGTCCGCCGCCACGATGCCGATGGCCTTGGCATCGTGCAGCGCATCCATCGCCGGGGTCAGGTCGTGCAGATCGCCATAGGTGCCTGGATACTGGAAGATCGCGCCGAACACCGATGCCGGGTCCAGATCCTTGGGGGGGCCGACGATCACCTTGATCCCCAGCGGCGCGGCGCGGGTGCGGATCACCGCGATGTTCTGCGGATGGCAGCCTTCGTCCACGAAGAAGGCCGCCTCCTTCGATTTCGCCACGCGCCGGGCCATGGTCATCGCCTCGGCGCAGGCGGTCGCCTCGTCCAGCAGGGACGCGTTCGCCACCTCAAGCCCGGTCAGGTCGCTGACCATGGTCTGGTAGTTCAGCAGCGCCTCAAGCCGACCTTGCGAGATTTCGGGCTGATAGGGCGTATAGGCGGTGTACCAGGCGGGGTTTTCAAAAATGTTGCGCTGGATGGCGGGGGGCGTGATGGTGCCGTGATAGCCCATGCCGATCAACGAGGTCAGCACGCGGTTCTTTTCGGCCACCTCCTGCATGCGCCAGAGCATCTCGCGTTCGGACAGCGCCGGGCCGAAATCCAGCGGCTCGGCCTGGCGGATGCCGGCGGGCACGGCCTGCCCGATCAACTCGTCCAGCCCGGACACGCCAAGCAGGTCGAACATGGCGTCCATCTCGGACAGCGAAGGGCCGATATGCCGCCGGTTCGCGAAATCATATGGCTGGTAGTCGGTCGGCTCGAAGCCCATGTCACACCTTTCCGAGGCGTCCGCCGCGCGGCCCCCCAAGTTTCTCGTGGCGCTGAATATGCCGGGGGCAGCGGGGCAGCGCGCCCCTTCGCCCCCGTCGAAAAGCGTCAGCCGACGTATTTCTTGTACGCCGCTTCATCCATCAGGTCGTCCATTTCGGACATGTCCTCGACCCGCAGCTTGAAGAACCACGCGTCCCCCTCGGGGTCGTCGTTCACCTTGGCCGGCTCGTTCACCAGCGCCTCGTTGACCTCGACGATCTCGCCGTCGATCGGCGCAAGGATGTCGGACGCGGCCTTGACGGATTCGATCACGACGACCTCGTCGTCCTTGCTGACGGTCGTGCCCACGTCGGGCAGTTCGATGAACACCACGTCGCCAAGCTGTTCTGCCGCATGGGCGGTGATGCCGACGACCACAAGATCGTCCTCGACCCGCAGCCATTCGTGTTCTTCGGTAAATTTCATCGCGCTGGCTCCTTCTTCGTCAGCGTTTGTAGCCTTGTTGGACAAAGGGCAGGGCGGTGACATCGACTGCCATCCGCTTGCCCCGAACCTCTCCGTAAACCTGCGTGCCGGGGGCGGACAAGGCGGCAGGCAGGTAGCCCATCGCCACGGGGCCGCCGATGCTTGGGCCGAACCCGCCCGAGGTGACGCGGCCGATCGGCTCGCCCCCGGTTTGCGCCGCGAACAG
This sequence comes from uncultured Salipiger sp., assembly GCA_964022595.1. Taxonomy (GTDB): domain Bacteria; phylum Pseudomonadota; class Alphaproteobacteria; order Rhodobacterales; family Rhodobacteraceae; genus Salipiger. The sequence continues at coordinate 2,927 of CAXICP010000171.1, read as the reverse complement.
CGCGACGCCCTCGCGCATGGGGGCGCGCCCCTGCGGGCGCAGGCCGACGCGGGCGGTGTCCGCCCCGCCCGTCAACTGGTCAAGAATGACATCGGCGCCCGGAAACCCGCCTTCGCGGGCGCCGCCCGTGCGGCGAACCTTTTGTATCGCCCAGGTCAGCCCGGCGGCGACCGGCGTCGTGCCCGTGTCGATATCGTGCCCGTAAAGGCACAGCCCAGCCTCAAGCCGCAGCGAATCGCGCGCGCCCAGCCCGATGGGCGCCACCTCTTCCATGTCCAGCAGGCGGGCCGCGAATTCATGTGCGCCGGGGATGGGCAGCGAAATCTCGAACCCGTCCTCGCCCGTGTAGCCCGACCGCGAGATCCACAGATCGCCGAACGCCCGACTGTCCATGAAGCGCATCGGCTCGACCCCCGGCACGATGCGCGCAAGAACCTCGGCGGCTTTCGGCCCCTGAAGCGCGATCAGCGCGCGGTCCTGCACCAGAACCTCGCAGTCGGCGGCAAGATGGGCCTTCAGATGCGCGATGTCGGCATCCTTGCAGGCGGCGTTGACCACGAGAAACAGCGCATTGTCCCAGCGCGCCACCATCAGATCGTCCAGGATGCCGCCGCCCGCGTCGGTGAACATGGCATAGCGTTGCCGGCCCGGTTTCAGCCCCAGCACATCCACCGGCACCAGCCGTTCCAGCGCCAGCGCGGCGTCATCCACGTTTCCCGACAGCGGGCGCAGGATCACCTGCCCCATGTGCCCCACATCGAACAGCCCGCAGGCGGCGCGGGTGTGCAGATGTTCCTTCATCACGCCCATGGGGTATTGCACGGGCATGTCGTAGCCCGCGAACGGCACCATCTTTGCGCCCAGCGTCAGGTGCAAATCGTACAGCGGCGTCTGGTGCAGTTCACTCGTTCCGTCCATGCGCGTCTCACATCCCTTTGGCCCGGGAGTGGCACATGGTCCGCGATGGATCCGATGAAGCCCCGTACCGGACATTTCCTGCGGCAGGGATTGCCCCCTCCGCCAAAAAATGCCCCCTCTGTCCGTCAGCCTGAGATCGTTATCCCTTCGGCGGGCGCAAGCGCCACTCTCCAGAGTGTTCGACCCAACGACGGTCCTGAAGCCTGAGAGTTTCCGGGGCGGTTGCTCCTTCGGCACCGGGCCTTGCAGCGCCGGTTCTCCCATCGTGGATGGCGCAAAGGTACGACGGATCCTATTGTGCTGCAAGCACCTCTTGCGCCGCTTTCGGGGCCGGGCGCATCGGCGCGCCGGTGCAGCGCGTGCCGGGCGCCAGAATGTCCAGCAAGGGGGCGTTGTCGCAGACCAGCGCGTCCAGCGTGATGGGGTCAAGCGTGGCATAAAAGGCGGATGCCGCATCGCTTAGGGCAACGCGCAGGCGGCAGGCGTCGATCAGCGGGCAGGTGTTGTCCACGTCGGCAAAGCATTCGGCCAGGGGCACCGGCGCTTCAAGCGCGCGGAACACGTCGCCGACGCGGATGCAATCGGCCGGGCGCGCCAGTTCCAGCCCGCCGTTGCGCCCGCGCTGCGTGTGCAGGTAGCCCAGCTGCGCCAGCCGGTTGATGACCTGCGCCAGGTGGTTTTCCGACGCGTTGCACCGCCGGGCGATTTCGGCTTTCGTGACAAGACGGCCGGAATTGGCCGCGCAATGCATCAGCACGCGGATGGCGATATTCGTTCTCTTGGTCACTCGCACGGGCCGGTCCTTCGGTTTACGGTTGCCGAAGACTACATACAGGATCGCGGAAACGCTGTTTTGACATACATCAATCGTTACTCGGAAGGCCCCTCATGTCCGGCGCATATTTTTTCGGCTACGGCTCCCTGGTCAATCGGGGCACCCACCATTTCGCCCCGCTTCACCCGGCTTCGGCGCGCGGGTGGCGGCGCGCATGGCGGTACACCGGGGACCGGCAGGTCGCCTATCTGACCGCGGTGCGCGACCCCGGCTGCACGATCCAGGGCATGATCGCCCATGTGCCCGCCGACGACTGGCACGCGCTGGACGAGCGCGAGGCGGCCTATGACCGGCTTGGCGCCGGGCTGGACATCGCCCATGACGCCCCCGGCGTGGCCGAGCTTGCGCTATACGCCATCGCGCCCGAACGGATGCACCTGCCCACCACCGCCCATCCCGTGCTGCTAAGCTATCTTGACGTGGTGGTGCAGGGCTACCTGTCGGAATACGGGCCCGGGGGCGCTGCGCATTTCTTTGACACTACCATCGGCTGGGATGTGCCTGTCCTGGATGACCGCGCCGCGCCGATCTATCCGCGCGCGCAGCGGCTGGACGACAGCGAACGCGCCGTGGTCGATGCCGGGCTTGCGTCCCTGGGGTGCCGGAAGATCGCGGCATGATGCTGAGCAAGCCGCTCTTGCTGCTGCGCCGGGTGGGGCGCAACCTTGTGGCGCGGGTGCTGTTCGGCGCCGCGCTGGCGCTGGCCATGGCGGCCTTCGCCCCCCGGATCCTGCCGCTTGTGCCCGACGACTGGCAGGGGCGCATCAAGCCCGAGGCCGTCATCCCGATCCTGAACGTGCTGGCCAGCACCATGCTGACCGTCACGACCTTTTCGCTGTCGGTCATGGTGTCGGCGTTCCAGGCGGCGGCCAGCCAGGCCACGCCCCGCGCCTACCGGTTGCAACTGGCCGACACGACCACGCTCACGGTGCTGGTGGTGTTCACCGGGGCGTTCCTGTATTCGCTGACCGCGCTGGTGATGTACCGCGCCGGGTTCTACGCCCCGGACACATCGGTGGTGATCCTGGGGGTGACCATTCTGGTGATCGCGGCCATCGTCGTGGCGATCCTGCGATGGATCGACCGTCTGAGCACGCTTGCCAGCCTTGACCAGCCGCCCGGCAAGGTCGAGGCCGCCGCCCGCGAGCCGCTGTCGCGCGCCATGAGCCGCCCC
>CAXICP010000170.1:0-7075 GCA_964022595.1 uncultured Salipiger sp. | reverse complement strand
GCACGGCCGCTGGCAAACAGATCATCACGCGCCCCGGTTGGGGGGCCCTGCTGCTGGGCTGGGTCTGCGTCCTGTTCGGGCTTGTGATCTTCGGCGGGGGCGTCTGGCTTATGACGCTGGGCGGCAGCTGGTATTACGGCATCGCCGGGGCAGGGCTGATCGCCACGGGCATCTTGCTGAACCACGGGTCCATGACCGCGCTGTGGCTGTATCTTCTGATCTGGGCCGGAACGCTTGTCTGGGCCTGGTGGGAGGTTGGCGCCGACTGGTGGGCGCAGGTGCCGCGCATGGTCGCGCCGACGGTGATTCTGGTGCTGCTGTTGCTCTGCATCCCGAACATCAGCCGCGTCCAGCGCCACCGCCGTTGAACCGACAAGGCAAGGAGACCCCCATGACACAGACCCTCAGCCGCAACATCTCGGCGGTGGCCCTTGGCGCGGCGCTGGCGATCGCGCCCTTCACCGCGCCGCTTGCGTTCGCCCAGGGCACCGAAGTCACGCCGGACCAGGCCCCGGCCACGCCGGACGCCCCGGTCATCACGCCGCAGGATACGGACCAGGCACAGACACCGGACGGCACGCCGGACACCGAAACCCCCGCCGATACGGCGCCCTCAGAAACCGAGGAAACCGCTCAGGCGCCCGAAGCCGAAGATCCGCTTGCCGCCGCCCCCTATCCCGCCGCCACCCCGCGTGATGTCGGCGCCGACTGGCCGACCTGGGGCGGGGACCAACAGGCGCAGCGCTATTCGCCTCTGGACCAGATCACCCCCGAAAACGTCGCGCAGCTGGAACGGGCCTGGGTCTATCACACCGGCGATCTTCCCTCGGGCGAAACCGAAGACACCTATTCCCCGGAAAACACACCGCTGAAGGTCGGCGACGATCTGCTGATGTGCACCGCGATGAACATCCTTGTGTCGATCGATGCGGCCACCGGCGAAGAAAACTGGCGCCACGATCCGCAAGTGCCCCCCGAGGCGATCCCCTACGGCGCCTCGTGCCGGGGCGTGTCGGTCTGGACCGATCCGGCCAAAGAGCCGGGCGAAGCCTGCGCGACCCGCGTCATCGAAGGCACGCTTGACGCCCGGCTGGTCGCCGTCGACACCGAAACCGGCCAGCCTTGCGAGGAATTCGGCGATGCGGGCAATGTCGTCCTGTGGGACGGCATCGGCGAAAAGGTTCCCGGCTGGTACGCCGTCACCGCCCCGCCCGCCATCGTGCGCGGCGTGGTGATCACCGGCGCGCAGGTCAAGGACGGCCAGGCCGAAGACGCCCCGTCGGGCGTGATCCGGGGCTATGACGCGCGCAGCGGCGATCTTGTCTGGGCCTGGGACCTTGCCGCCCCCGAGGAAATGCGCAACGGCCCGCCCGAGGGCGAAACCTACACCCGCGGCACCCCCAACATGTGGACGACCGCCGCCGGCGACGAAGAGCTTGGCATGGTCTACCTGCCGCTTGGCAACTCGTCCGTGGATTACTACGGCTCGAACCGGTCGGACGCGGAAAACGAATACGCCACCTCGCTGGTCGCGCTGGATGCGACCACGGGCGAAGAGCGGTGGAAGTTCCAGACCGTGCGCAATGACGTGTGGGATTACGACCTTGGCAGCCAGCCGTCCCTGCTGGACTACCAGGGCCAGCCCGCGATCCTTCTGGCGTCGAAACAGGGCGACGTCTACATCCTGAACCGCGAAACCGGCGAACCCATCGCCCCCGTGGGCGAGATCACCGACCTGCCGCAGGGTGACATCGAACCCGATTACGTGGCCGACAGCCAGCCGGTGTCCGAATTCTTCGACATCCGCAAACCCGACCTGACCGAAAAGGACATGTGGGGCTTTACCCCCATCGACCAGCTTTACTGCCGCATCCGGTTCCGGCAGGCGGTCTATGACGGGTATTTCACGCCGCCCTCGACCGACTGGTACATCCAGTACCCCGGGTACAACGGCGGCAACGACTGGGGGTCGGTGGCCATCGATCCGCAGCGCAACCTGATGATCATGAACTACAACGACGTGCCCAACTACAACCGGCTGGTGCCGCGTGAACGCGCGGATGAACTGGGCTGGCTGCCGATCTTCGCCGAAGGCTACAGCTCGGGCGGGGCCGAAGGCGCGGGCGATCCGCAGGCGGGCGCGCCCTATGCGATCCAGGTGAATGCCGGCTGGCAGTCCGAACTGACGGGCATGCCCTGCACCTCGCCGCAGTACGGAGGCATCACCGCCGTCGATCTGGAAACCGGCGAACAGGTCTGGGACGTGCCGCTTGGCACCGCGCGGCGCAACGGGCCGTTCGGCATTCCGTCGATGCTACCGTTCAAGATCGGCACGCCCAACAACGGCGGCTCGGTCGTCACCAGCAGCGGGCTGATCTTTATCGGCGCGGCCACCGACAACCTGTTCCGCGCCATCGACATGGAAACCGGCGAAACCCTGTGGTCCGACGCGATGGACCAGGGCGGGCAGGCCAACCCGATCACCTACGAGGTGGATGGCGAACAATACGTCGTCATCGGGCCGGGCGGGCATCACTTCATGCATACGCCGGTGGGCGATGCGGTGATCGCCTACAAGCTGCCCTCGGGGTCCTGAACCATCAACGGCGGGCGCGGCGGACCAAGGTTCGCGGCGCCCGTTTGCGGCGTGGCCCTAGCGGTCGGGCCGCACCCGTTCAAAGCGCTGAAGGGCGATCCCTTCGTCGCGCTCGGCGCGGCGGTCGGCGGCCAGCGCGGATTCCACATAGGCAAGATGCGCCTCGACCGCGGTGCGCGCGGCGCCGGGATCGCGGGCCTGCAGGGCGTCGTTGATGGCGCGGTGCTGGTCCAGCAAGGCCTCGCGCGTGGTGCGCTGCTTGAACATGACCTGCCGGTTGTAGAACACGCCCTCGCGCAGAAGCTGGTACATGGACCGCATCATGTGCAGCATCATCACGTTGTGGCTTGCCTCGATGATCGCAAGGTGGAAATCCGCGTCCAGCCGCGCCTCGTCGTTGGGGTTGCGCTTGCCATGGGCGGCCTCCATCTGCGCGAACAGCGCGTCGATCACCTTGAGGTCGGTCGGGGTGCCGGCAAGCGCGGCCCGCTCGGCAGCCAGCCCTTCCATGTCGCGGCGGAAGTCCAGGTAGTCGAACACCGCCTCGTCGTGGCGGGCAAACAGCTGCACCAGCGTTTCGGAAAAGGCCGATCCCAGCGCCTCGGTCACGAAGATGCCCGCGCCGGCCCGGGCCACAAGCAGGCCGCGTTCCGACAGGTCGGCCACGGCTTCGCGCAGGCTGGGGCGCGACACGCCAAGACGTTCGGAAAGCTCCCGTTCCGAGGGCAGCCGTTCGCCGGGCCGCAGGATGCCGCGCAGGATCAGTTCCTCGATCTGGCGCACGACAGCGGAAGACAGCTTTTCGGAATGAACGGGGCGAAAGGGCATGGGCGCTCGGATCTTGCGGGAATTGGTCATATCATATGACCAAAGCGCCCGCGCGTCCAGCCTACCAGCGTTTCAGCGCGCTTTCGTCTTCGTCCTTGGCCGCCACCCAGCTTTGCGCGCCGCCGGCGGTTTCCTTTTTCCAGAACGGGGCGCGGGACTTGAGATAGTCCATCAGGTATTCCGCCGCCTCGAACGCATCCTTGCGGTGGGGCGACGCGGTGGCGACCATCATGATGCGATCGCCCGGCGCCATCTGCCCATAGCGGTGGATCACCAGCACCTCGCCCAGCGACCAGCGGGATTCGGCGTCGCGGGCGATGGATTCCAGCGCCTTTTCGGTCATGCCCGGGTAGTGTTCGATCGCCATGCCGTCCAGCGCGCCCGTCACGTCGCGCACCACGCCGGTAAAGGTGACCACGGCGCCGAGATCAGTGCGCCCGGCGGCAAAGGCCTCGGCTTCGGCGCCGAAATCGAACGGGGGTTCCTGCACCACGATCCGAACGGCCATGGCCTAGCCCCCGGTCATCGGCGGAAAGAACGCAACCTCGCGCGCGCCTGCAAGAGGCGCGTCGAAATCGGTCAGTTCCTGATCCACGGCGACGCGCAGGGCCGACAGGTCGGAAAAGGCGACCTCGTAGCGTTCTTCTCGGGCGCGCAGTTCGGCGACAAGATCGGCCACGGTGGCGGCCGCGCTGTCGATGCGTTCCTTCGGCAAGCCGATGCGTTCGCGCACCCAGGCGAAATACAGCACGTCGATCATGCGCCGTCCCTCAGGTGCGGCATGGCCTTCATGAAATAGTCCCAGCCGGTGACAAGCGTCAGCGCCGCGGCGATCCACAGCAGGATCAGGCCCAGGTAGCCGGTATAGACCATGCCCTGTTCCTTCCAGATCAGGCCGTGCGCGTCGGCGGATTCGCGGTCAAGAATGGCGCCGACCTGCAGCGCGTCCAGCCCTTCGACGCTGACCGCAAGGTAATGTTCGAACACGCCCTGCGCGAACAGCACGGCGATGGCAACCATCTGGAAGGTCGTCTTCCATTTCGCCAGCTTCGTGACCTTGAGCGTGCCGGCCACGTCGCCAAGGAATTCGCGCATTCCCGACACGAACACCTCGCGGAACAGGATCACCGTGGCGGGCAGCACCAGCCAGGGCGACATCGACGAATAGCCGACGATGACCATAAGCGCGATCAGCACCATCGCCTTGTCGGCAATGGGGTCCAGCATGGCGCCAAGCTTGCTTTCCAGCGCCCAGGCACGGGCGATGTAGCCGTCGAACCAGTCGGTGACGGCGGCGCTGATGAACAGCAGCAGCGCGAACCAATCGGCCAGCGGGCGCGAGAAATACAGGAACATCACCGCCACGCCGGGTGCGGCGAGAAGGCGGAGCGCAGTGAGTGTGTTGGGAAGGGTCCAGCGCATGCAGCGATAGTTAGCGCGGTTTGGGGCGCGGGGGAAGGCAAGGTTTCGCGATAGTTAACATGAAGGCGCGGCGCCGGGTCACGGCCGCGCGATCGCGCCGTTTTCAGGCGCGGGAAAGCCGTTCGATCCAGGCCGCGCGCGCCGGGGGCAGGGGCTTGTCGCGCAATTCGAACGCAAGGCGGTTTTCCAGGAAATGCCCGGTCGTGGTCAGCGCGGCAAGGATCTCGGCGTCGGTGGCGGGGCCTTCGCCCAGCAGCACCGGGGGCAGGGGCAGCAGCCGGGCGGCCCAATCGCCCGCCCCCTGCGCCGACACGGCGCGCCCGGTGCGCGGCGATACATAGGTCAGCGATTCGTTGGTGCCGGTGACGGCGCAGGCGGACAGGTCCAGCCCGAACCCCATTTCATCCAGCAGCGCCAGTTCCCATCGCAGGTAGGCCAGCGGCCAAAGGTCGGATTGGCCCAACAGGTCCAGCAGCGCCTCGGTGCGCCGGTAAAGCGCTGGATGCGATTCGCGTTCCGGCAGGCAGAAGGCCAGCAGCGAGGTCACGGCGTTCAGCCCTGCCAGCGACAGCCGGTCCGCCAGCGCGGCGGCGGCGCGGGACCGTTGCGGTTCGACCGAATAGGCGCCCATGTGGTCTTCGAGCCGGGCGCGCCATGTCACGTCAAGCTGGGCACCCGGTTGCAGGGACGGGGCGATGCGGCGCGATGTGCCGCCGCGCAGAACCCCCATGTGGCGGCCATGTTCTGCGGTGAACACCTCGAGAATCGCCGAGGTTTCCCCGTGTTTGCGCGCCGAAAGCAGAATGCCGGTGTCTCGCCAGTCCATGGGGATTTATCCTTTGGCGCGGCGGGCGCTGCAAGCCGGGGCGGCCCTGCGCGGAAATATCGGCCCCGCAAACGCAAAACGCGGCCTCCGAAGAGGCCGCGTTTCGATTTCGATCCGCGAAGGGATCGAAAGTAGCTTAGGCGAGAGCGAGGTTCGACGCCGACTCACGGCCATCACGGCCGGATTCGATGTCGAAGGTCACTTTCTGGTCGTCACGCAGGCCGGTCAGGCCAGCACGCTCGACTGCGGAGATGTGCACGAACACGTCTTTGCCGCCATTGTCGGGTGCGATGAAGCCGAAGCCTTTGGTGGTGTTGAACCATTTCACGGTGCCAGTAGCCATCCGTAGTCTCCTTTTGGTGTCTGTCCGCAACATGCGACAGGTCGGCGTAGTCAGTCCGGATCGATAGCCTGAGCGCCGTTTGAAGGGAGACAGTGGTCGATAAAGAAAGAGGTCTGCATGGGTCTTCTACGCGTATTCAGCGAGTCGGGCAAGGGGTTTTAAACATTTCTGTGCCATGTCCCGCAAATCGGCGCGCGTCAGTCCGCCAGCCCGTCTTCGTCCAGAAGGTGGCGGACGTGGCGGTCTTCGATTTCGATCACCCACAGGTCGGGGTCGAATCCGCGCTGCCGGGCGATGGCCGCGTCGACGTCGCGTTCATCGCCGCTGGCAAGGTCGGTCCAGTTGCGCGCGCCCGTCGTCAGGTCGAACCCGCGGGTAAAGGCGCGCGCCCGTCCATCCAGCGTGGCCAGCTTGACCAGAACGGCCCCCGCCGTGTCATCGCCATGGGCCGTGACATAGGCGGGGATGTTGGCAAGCGACAGCCGCGCCAGATAGGCATCGACCCAGAACCGCGTCGTCAGCCGCGCCACGCGGTCAGTTCCCGTCCTTGAAATCCAGGCCCATCTCGGAATAGCGCTCGGCCTCTTCCAGCCAGTTTTCGCGCAGCTTCACCTGAAGGAACAGGTGCACCTTGCGGCCAAGGAATTCCTCGATGTCGGCGCGGGCGGCCTGGCTGACGGATTTGATCGTCTCGCCCTTGTGGCCCAGAACGATGCCCTTGTGCCCGTCGCGGCTGACATAGACCACCTGGTCGATGCGGGCCGATCCGTCGTCGCGTTCCTGCCAGGCCTCGGTTTCCACGGTGAGCTGGTAGGGCAGTTCCTGGTGCAGGCGCAGGGTCAGCTTTTCGCGCGTCATCTCGGCGGCGATCATGCGCATGGGCAGGTCGGCGATCTGGTCTTCGGGGTAAAGCCAGGGGCCTTCGGGCACCGTCTGTGCCAGCCATTTGCGCAGCTGTTCCACGCCGTGGCCCTTTTCGGCCGAGATCATGAAGGTTTCGGCAAAGCCATATGCCTCGTTCAGCGCCTGCGTCAGGGCCAGCAGCCTCGGCGCCTCGACG
>CAXICP010000169.1:0-7097 GCA_964022595.1 uncultured Salipiger sp. | reverse complement strand
GAGGAAGGCCCCCACCTGCACCCGTTCCTGCAGGAAATGCGCCGCGAGGTGCTGGCCGGGCGCGACGTGCTGACCATCGGCGAAAGCTGGTCGGTATCCACCGAAACCGGGCTGCTGTATTGCGGACGCGATCGCGGTGAGCTGGACATGGTGTTCGAATTTTCCCACATCCGCGAAGGCTGGCACCCCGAGCTGGGCAAGTTCGCGCCCAAGCCGTTCGACCTTGTGGCCTTCAAGCGCGCGCTGTTTTCCTGGCAGGACCTGACGCGCGACGATGGCTGGCACGCGCTGTTCCTGTCCAACCACGACCTGCCGCGTCAGGTGTCGTTCTATGCCGATGACCGCACCCACCGCCGCCCCGCCGCCAAGACGCTGGCCACCGTGCTGCACCTGCTCAAGGGCACGCCCTTTGTTTATCAGGGCGAGGAAATCGGCATGACCAACGCGCGGTTCGAACGCATCGACCAGTACCGCGACCTTGAAACGCTGAACCATTTCGAAGAACAGATCGCGCAGGGCGTTTCCCCCGAGGTGTTCCTTGCCGGGGCCAACCGCAACAGCCGCGACCATTCCCGCACGCCGATGCAGTGGAACGCGGCGCCCCACGGCGGGTTCACCACCGGCACGCCCTGGATTCAGGCCAACCCGAATTTCGAAGAGGTGAACGTCGAACATGACATGGCGCATGGCGACAGCATCTTTGCCCATTACCGGCGGCTGATCGCGCTGCGCAAGGAAAGCGATCTGGTGACCTTTGGCCACACGGTGCAGCTGATGCAGGACGATCCCGACATCATCGCCTTTGAACGCCGACTGGGGGATGAACGGCTTTTCGTCATCGCCAATTTCACCGCGCAGGACCGCGACCGCGACCTGCCCGAGGATCTGGCGGGGCAGGCCGAATGCCTTGCCTGGTCGCACGCGCCGCGCGGCGAAATCCCGCGCCTGCTGCGCCTTGCGCCCTATGAGAGCCTCGCCTGGAAGCTGTAGCGCCGCGCCCGCGCCGGGATCAGGTTCCGGCGCGGGCTGCCTGCGCGCGGCCCTTGCCCGCGCCGATCACCGAAAACGATCCGTCCGATTCCAGGATCACGGCCGAGATATCCTCAAGCCCCCGGCTGCCTTCGGTGCGCACCACCGCTTCCAGTTCTTCATGGGTCACGCGGGCGCGGCGCATGGCGTCGGGCAGCGGTGCGCCGTCGCGCAGCAGCAATGTCGGTTCGGCCCGCACCGCCCGGGCAAAGCGGCGCGAGCGCACCGAAAGCGCCGTCACCCCGTATTGCAGCGCGATCAGCAGCACCAGCGCCGTCGCGCCTTCGGCCAGCGCGACATCCTCGCTAAGCAGGATCGACGCAAGGGTCGAACCGAAGGCCACCGTCACCACAAGATCGAACGCGTTCAGCTTGGCCAGCGTGCGCTTGCCCGAAACCCGCAGCGACACCACAAGGAACGCATAGGCCAGCGCGCCCACGATCACGGTGCGAACGATGCCGTTCCACCCCTGAAAGAACATCTCGGACCAGTTCATGCGCGTCTCCTTTGCGGCTCGGTTTCGGGGGCGGCGCCTTGCGGGGGCAGGGCATGGGCCGGGAAGGCCGGGGGCGGCAGGCTGGCCGACAGCCCGGCGCGGGCGGCGGCGTATTGCGCCTCGTACCCGTCCAGCATGCGGCTTTGGGTAAAGTTGTCCGCGACGCGCGCGCGGGCGACGGTGCGGGGAATGGCGATGGCCTCGCGCATGGCGCCGGCCAGCGCACCCGGGTCGGGCGGGGCAAAGCGGCCCGCCTCGCCGATGACCTCGCGCACGGCGCCCATGTCGGTGGCGGCGACGGGCAGACCGCAGCTCATGGCCTCGATCGCGGCAAGGCCGAAGGGTTCGTCCCACAGCGGGGTGAACACCAGCAACGACGCCTTGCCCACCGCGCGGGCCAGCGCCTTGCCCACCAGATGCCCGCCGTAGCGGATATCGCCCCCCAGAAGCGGGCGCAGCTTGGCGTCGAAATAGCCGCGATCCTCGATCGTGCCGTAAAGGGTCAGCGCGATGCCGGCCCGGCGCGCCGCCTGTGCGGCAAGGTGGGGGCCCTTGGTGCTGGTGATGCGCCCGATCCACACCGCCTCGCCGTTGCCTTCGGGCTGAAAGGGCCAGCGCGCCGGGTCGATGCCGTTGGGCACGATCGCCGCCGCCTCGGCCCCGCCCGCAGGCCACCACGCCGAAAGCTGCGGTCCCGAGCATACGGTGAACCGCGACCACGGCGCGCCCGACGCGTGGACCGCGCGTTGCAGCACGTCAAAGGGCGGCACATGCAGGGACGTGACCATCGCCAGCCTGTCGCGCCGGGCAAGGCGGGGCGGAAAGCGGTGCAGCGCATTGTTGTGGATCACGTCGAACCGCCCCTGAGCAAGCTGCGGCAGGATCGCCGCAAAGGCGCCGTCCAGATGCGCGTTCAGCTCGGGCGTGCCGTTCCAGCGGTGCCAGGGAAAGCTGCGGTCGTAATGTTCGGGAAGGATCGGCACGACAGGCCCGCCCCAGTCGCTGTCACCGGCGGCGAACAGCGTGACGTCGTGCCCCCGCGCGCGCAGGCCCCGGCACAGGTGCCAGCAATGCGATTCCATGCCGCCCATGAACGGGCGGGCGATGGGAAACCGGACATGCCCGATGACGGCGATGCGCATGGGCAATTCCGCCGCCACGGATGTGAGCGCGGTTGCGGCGCTGTCCGCGTTCCTGCGCCGGTCGGCTTCGGTTTCCAGCGCGCGTTCCAGCTGGTCGATGACGCGGCGGGTGTTGGCATAGGGCATGTCGCCGGTCTGGCGGCACAGGGCGAAATCGGACTCGTCGGGCGCGCGGCGGATGGTCAGCCCCTCGGGGGCGTTGTCGATCAGCCCCATCAGGTGGAACCCGTGCAGCCAGTGCCCCATGGTCCGGTGCCCCCAGCGCGAGGCGAAATGTTCGGCGTTGCGCAGCACCGATGCGACATGGTGGATCGGCGGCATGTAATGGTCGTGATACTGGTGATAGACGCGCGCGCCCTTCATCCACCAGATGTCGATGCCCTTTGAATCCAGGACGCGCCCGAAATCGGTGTCTTCGCCGCCATAGCCGTAATAGCCTTCGTGAAAGCCGCCCGCGCGCGCCCAGTCGTCGCGGTGCAAGGCAAAGTTCAGAGACCAGAAACAGCGGTAGTCGGGGCAGGCGCGCAGCCCCTCGGGCGGGGGCGCCTGCCGGTCGGAATGGCGCACCCCGATCCGGTCGAACCGGTCGAAATCAAGCCCGGCATCGGTGGCGCCCTGCGGCAGGTAGGCGACCTCGCCCATCACCAGCCCGCGCCCGGGATCGCAGGCGCCGGCCACATCGGCGATGAAATCGGGATGCGGGATGCAATCCACGTCGACAAAGGCCAGCACCTCGCTCGCCGCGGCATCGGCGGCGGCGTTGCGCGCGGCGGCCAGGGGCAGTTCGCCATCGTCGCGCTGCACGATGATCTGGTGGATGGGAAAGGGCGTTTCGGGAAGGTCCGCATAGGGTTCGGGCGCCATCACGCCGATCACCAGCTCGCGCGGGGGAACGGTTTGCGCGGCAAGCCCGCGAATGACGTTGCTCAGGTGGTCGTGGCGCCCTCGGGCGATGGTCAGGGCGGAAACGTCACGCATTTGCGGGATCCTTCTGTTGGGTCTGTTCGTGAAGATCGGGGGCGCCGCCCCACAGCCGCGCGGCAAGCCGTTCCAGCCAGCGCGCCGCGTCATCGGCGGCTGCCGGGGTGCCGGCAAGCGCGCGCTGGCGGTCCGCATCGTGGCGGTCCGTGGCCTGCTGCATGGCGCGGCGCCAGCCGTGGGCCGATCCCGGCAGGTGGGGCAGGTGCAGCGCGGCGCCGGCGCGGTCCAGCGCGCGGGCCTTTTCCACCTGCTCGTCGAAGTAACGCCATTCGGGCACCACGATCCAAGGGCGCGCGGCGGTCAGCACCTGCGCGCAGGTGGTGTTGCCGGTGGATGACACGACCACGTCGGCGGCGGCGATATGATCGGGCGCGTTTTCCACCCAGCCACGATGTTCCAGGTTCGGCGGGGCGGTGGCGTGCCAGTCGCGCTGGACCTCGCCGATGGTGATCCAGCGCATGGCGGGAAAGCTGCGCGCGGCAACGCCAAGGGGCGCCTCGGCCAGCCCGTTGCCGCCCTGGCCGCTGACCACCAGCGCCACGGGCTGCGCGCCAAGGTTCAGCCGCGCCCGCGCCGCCGCGCGGTCGGGCATGGGCGTGCGCAGCCCAAGGCCGGGGGCGTGGTGCATGCGCGCATTCCATGCCGCCCAGTCCGGTTGATCCAGCGCGGCGTGGAACGGCGCCAGCAGCCCGGCGGCGCCGTCATAGGCGGCGCGGTGGCCGGGATCGCTGCGATCGCCATGCTGGAGCACCTTCACATGCGGCACCGAGCACAGCCGCGCCAGCTGCGCGACCTCGGCGGACACGTCGACGATCATCAGCTCTGGCGCCTCGTTCATGAAGAACGCCGCCATCTGCCCCATGGCGCTGCGGATGCCGTCCCAGCCGACCGGGGCGCAATGCACGGTTTCGGGCGTGTCCAGCAGCGCCGCCCCGGCGGGTTCATCCCCCGAGGGTTCGAACAGCGACGGGATGCGGGTCACGGTCACGTTGGGGCGCAGGGGGGGAAAGATGTCGCTTCGGGCGCAGAAGATACGCACCGGGCGCGCCTCGGGCAGGGCGTTGACCAGCGCGGCGCAGCGTTCGGCGTGGCCGCGCCCCTGATGGTGCACGAAATAGCCAAAGGGGCGCAGGCCAGAGGTGGCAAAATCGCGCATCGGCTATTCTCCTGCCATCAGCATGGGCGCGTGCCCCAGCCCGAAATGATCGATCCCGTCCAGCACTCCGGCGGCGTGGGGCAGGGGCGACCGGTAGCCCGCGCGCAGCCGGTCCAGTTCGGGCAGGGCATTGGCGGGCAGGATGGCCCGGTCAAAGGCGCCCAGCATGCAGGCATCGTTGCCGCTGTCGCCCGCGACGGCCACGTCGCAGGGCGCAAGGCCGCGCCGCGTGGCTTCAAAGCGGATCGCCTCGGCCTTGCCGGCGGCGCGGGGCAGGATGTCGATGAACCGCGCGTGCGAGGGCACCACGCGGGCGCGCAGCCCGGCTTTGTCCAGCGCGGCGGAAATGCGCGCGGCGTCTTCGGCTCTGCCCAGCAGGCTGATTTTCCAGCGGCGCTGGTCGTGGCGCGGCTGAAAGGTGGCGCCCATGTCCTGCAGCAGGTGGCGCAGCGCCAGCGGCTGCCAGTCCTGCGCAAGCCGGGCGGCGAAATCGTCGCACAGGGCATAGACACGGCCCGCGCGGCGCCAGATTTCGGTTCCGGTCGATGCGATGATGGTGTCCGGTTCGGGCAGGTCCCAGTCGGCAAGCACGCGGCGCGCCTCGACCACGGACCGGCCGGTGGCGACGGCAAACCGGGGCAGGTGCCCGCCCTGGGACAGCCAGTCGCGAAAGCGCGCCGCGCCGTCCGGGCAGCCGGTCAGCGTGCCGTCGATGTCGCAGGCCAGCAGGAAATCCTGCGCCGATGCGCGCGGCGGGGTCGGGCGCGCCGGGCGCACCAGCGGGGCCGAGATCTGCGCCACGCGCGCCACCCAGCCGTTCCAGTCATAGTGCCGCCGCGCCTGCCGCGCCGCTTTTTGCGCGGCCCTTGCGCCCTGCGGATCGTTCAGCGCGCGGCGTAGCCCTTGCGCGATGGACGCGGGGCTGGCCGGGTCGATCAGCCGCCCCGCGCCCAGCGTTTCCACGATGTCGGCGGGCCCGCCGTTGGCGGTGGCGACGATGGGAACGCCGCAATGGGCGGCCTCGATCAGCGTCAGGCCGAAGGGTTCATGATGCGCCGGATTGCAGAACACCCCGCCCTGCGCCGCCAGCGCGTAAAGATCGGCCACGTCGCGGTCGTCGTGCCGGCGGGGCAGGGCCACGCGGCCCCAAAGATCGTGCCGGTCGATGGCGTCGAACAGATCGCCGATCACCCTGTCCTGTTCGGCCGGCCCGCCCCGCAGGCCGCTGCGCAGCCCCGCTAGGATCACGAGGTTGGCGCTGTCCTGCAGGTCGGGCGATTTCGCGTAGGCATCGACCAGCGCGGCAAGGTTCTTTTTCGCGATGGGGCGGGCGATGGCAAGGATCACCGGCTTTTCCGGCGCGCGCAAAAACGGCGCCAGCGTCGCGCGGGCGCGGGCGGCGTCTCCGTCACGGCGCAGGGTGACGCCGGGGCCGACGCGGTGGGTGCGCCCTTCGGCGGCGGGATCGATGCGCGGGATCTGGCGTTCCGCTTCGTCGCGGGACGAGGCTATGATGCCATGGGCGCGGCGCACGGCGGTGGCCTCGCGCGTGATGCGGCGCGACAGGGCGGGGCCGGGGGTTTCGCCCGGGCGCAGCTTTTCGGTGGCAAGCGAATGGGCGGTGTAAAGCCAGGGCAGCGCGAATTCCCGCTCGGCCGCCATCGCCAGTTCGGCGGCATCGGCGAAATGGGCGTGCAGGATGTCGGGCCG
This sequence comes from uncultured Salipiger sp., assembly GCA_964022595.1. GTDB lineage: Bacteria > Pseudomonadota > Alphaproteobacteria > Rhodobacterales > Rhodobacteraceae > Salipiger. The sequence continues at coordinate 583 of CAXICP010000169.1, read as the reverse complement.
CGCCGCGCCCATGTCGCCCAGCAGGTCGGTGAAGGCGCGGGCAAGGTCGGGCAGCGCCGCTTCCAGCGCCTGCTTTTCCAGGTATTCGCGCGTGCCGGTGCGCAGGCGCAGGATGCGCAGCGACGGCCCGATGCGTTCCTCGGTCTGCCAGAACCTTGGCCCCAGCGCCGGATCGTCAAAGGCGCGGGTCACGATGGTCACCTCGGTGACATCGGGGCGCGCGGCCTGCGCACGGGCCGCGCCGAGGATATAGGCGATGTGGCCGCCTGTGTCTTCGGTCAGCCCATAAGGGACCGGCGGGGCGGCCAGACAGCCGCCCAGGGCGATATGCATGATCCGCATGAGATCCTCGCAGTCGGGAATGTATCGGGGGAAGACGGCGCCTTCCGCCCTCTCGAAACGTCAGGGGGCGGGGATGGTTCCTGTACAGGCTCCAGATTCCGTGAACGCGGGCCGCGCGCGGGGCTTGGCGCGCCCGCCTTGCGCATTAGCTGGGGGCGCAGGCACGCAACCGGGGGACGTGATGCAAAACCACAGGTATGTCTTTGTCGGGGGGCTTCACCGGTCAGGAACCAGCCTTGTC
>CAXICP010000168.1:0-7112 GCA_964022595.1 uncultured Salipiger sp. | reverse complement strand
AAGGGACCGCCGGCGGCGCCGCCGGTCCCGAAGCTGCAGTCAGACGCTTAGAACGACGCGGATTCCACGGCGATCTGAAGCTCTTCCACGGCATCTTCCGAGCTCATGTCCGAGTTGAAATGCTCGGTCACGACGTCGAAGATGGCCTGTTGCACGGAAGAGGTCTGGCCGTGCCCGTGCGCAAGGCTGCCCAGCAGGCTGCCGTTGGCGTTGGCTTCGGCAAGGTCATCCTTGGCCTTGAGCGCGCAGGCGTCGAAATCAGAGATGTCGACATCGGTGCGCGGCGGGATGGACCCCTTGACCATGTTGAAGGCGTGCTGGAATTCCGGCGACATCACCGAACTTGCCATCGCTTCCTGTGCCGATTTCTGGTCTTCGTCCACGTCGAAGAAGGCGAAGAAATCGGTGTTGAACAGGTAGGATCCTTCGGTGCCGGGGGCGGCAACGCACAGGATGTCCTCGCCCGGGGTCATGTCGGCGCGGATGATCTCGCCCTTGGCCCAGTCACCCATCAGCTGCATCGCGGCTTCGCCGTTCAGCACCATCGCGGTGGCAAGGTTCCAGTCGCGGCCCGAGAAGTTGTCATCGACGAAGCCGCGCAGCGTGCGCATCTGGTCGAAGACCTGCACCATGGTGTCGGACCCAAGCGCGTCCATGTCCGCCTCGATGATGGCCTGGCGGTAGAAATCGGGGCCGCCAAGGCCAAGCACCACGTCATCGAACACGGTTGCGTCCTGCCAGGGCTGACCGCCATGGGCCAGCGGGGTGATGCCCTTTTCCTTCAGCGCGGTCGCGACCTCGTTGAACTCGTCCCAGGTGGTGGGCGGGGTCAGGCCGTTTTCCTCGAAGATGGCGGCGTTGATCCACAGCCAATTGGGGCGGTGGATGTTGACCGGCGCCGCGACCCACTTGTCGTCATGGGTGGCGAAGTCGACCACGGCCTGGGGCAGAACGTCGGCCCAGTTGCCTTCGCTTGCAAGGTCCGAGATATCGCCCAGCGATCCCTCTTGCGCCCATTCGCGCACCGACATGCCCAGCAGCTGGGCCGCGGTCGGCGGGTTGCCCGCGGCGACGCGCGCCTTGAGCGTGGTGGTCGCGGCAGAACCGCCGCCACCGGCGACGGGCATGTCTTCCCAGCCGACGTCCTGGCCGGCAAGATCTTCTTTCAGCACGTTGAGCGCCGCGGCTTCGCCGCCTGCGGTCCACCAGTGCAGCACCTCGACATCCGCCGCAGAAGCGCCGGTCGCAAGGCCACAGACGGCCACTGTTGCCAGCAGCCGAGCCGATTTCGTGAGAGCCATGATCTCCTCCTCATGGAAGTGGCGACTCCCTTCTCCCAAAAGGGCCGCCGGTTTGTTTGGTTGCAAAACAAACATATTGTGCAATACTTGTCAACCATGACCGGGAGGCGGACTGAAAGGGAGGAAACCCCATGGCGGGACCTGTGGTGCTGCGCCGGATGAACGAGGCGCGCGCGCTTGAATGCCTTGCCGCCACCGGCGCCATGAGCCGCGCCGACCTGGCGCGCGCGCTGAACATGACGCGGTCGACATCGTCCAGCATCGTGGCCACGCTTCTGGGCGAAGGGCGCGTGCAGGAAATCGAGGAACAGGCCGGAACCCGCGAAAACCGTACCGGGCGCCCGTCGATCCGGCTGCGCCTGAACCCCGATCACGCCCATTACCTGGGGGCCGACATCGGCGCGAGCTTTCTGCGGCTGTCGGCGGTCGATTACATGCGCCGCTCGCGTTACCTGCGCGAGGAACGGGTGCAACAGCGCCCCGCCGATCCCGAAACGGTGGTCGAGCGAATCGGAGTCATGGTAGAAGAATACCTTGCCACGCTTGACGATCCGGGCATCGTGGCCGGGGTCAACGTGGCGGTGCCGGGCATCGTGGATCTTGACGGGAACATCCTGCGCGCGCCCCCCATCGGCTGGGCGGGCGTGCCGTTTCGCAAGATGCTGCAGGATCGGCTGGGCGCGCTTCCGGTGCGCCGGCTGGTCAATGACGCCAACGCCTTTGCCCTGTCCGCGCGGGCGCTGCAACGGCGCGACGATGCGCTTGAAGATGGGGTTTTCCTGCTGCTGGACGACGGCATCGGCGGGTGCATCATGACCGGCGGGCGCATCCTTGAAGGGGCCACCGGAATCGCCGGCGAAATCGGGCACATGCCCATCGGAGACACCGGGTTTTGCAACATGCCCCCGGTGGATGGCAGCCTGGAAAGCTATGTGGCGCGCCCCGCCGTGCTGGCGCGCTATCGCGCGCTTGGGGGCACGGCGCAGCACCTGGCCGATTATCTTGATGCGCTGGATACGGGCGATCCGGCGGCGCGGCAGGTGCTGATGGACTGGTCGTGGTATCTTGCGCGCGGGCTTGCCATCGTGACCACGCTGCTCAACCCCGAAACGGTGGTGATCGGCGGGCGGGTCAGCACGTTGTTCGCCCGCGGAGCGACCCACGTCGCCGAGGCGCTGTCGCGCAACCTGCTGGAACAGACCCCGGTGCCGCGCCTTATCCTGTCCGGCGTCGGCCCCGAGGGCGTGGCCCTTGGCGCCGCGATGCTGCTGCACGAGATGGCATTCGCCGGCGATCCCCAGGCGGCGCCCGATCAGCGCTAGCCCAGCACCCGCCGCACCGCCTGCGCGAAGCTGGCCGCGATGCGGTCGCGGTCGGCATGGCGCCCCTGCTGCACAAGGTGGCGCCCGCCCACCCAGACGTCGCTGACGGCGCCGTCGCTGCCAAAGATCCAGCGGTCGGCCAGCGCGCCCGGCAGATCAAGCGGATCGCTCAGCGCCACAAGATCCGCCGGCGCGCCCGGCGCGATGCACGGCTCGGGCGCCCCCAACGCCTGCGCGCCCCCGGCCAGCGCGCTTGCATAAAGCTGCGTGCCGCTTGACCCCGACGGGGTCAGCACGTTGCGCGCCCGCGCGGTCAGGCGCTGGCCGTATTCTAGCAGGCGCAGTTCCTCGTTCAGGCGGATGCGGATGTTGCTGTCGGTGCCGATGCCAAGGCGCCCGCCCCGCTGCACGTAGTCGCGCGCGGGAAAGATGCCATCGCCAAGGTTCGCCTCGGTCACCGGGCACAAACCCACCACGGCGCCCGATTGCGCGATCCTGTCCAATGCGCCCGCATCCGCATGGGTGGCATGGATCAGGCACCAGTCCGGGCCGACCGGCGCGATGTCGAACAGCCGTTCGATCGGGCGGCAGCCGTGGGCGGCGCGGCAGTCGTTGACCTCCTTGACCTGCTCGGCGATGTGGATGTGCAGGCGCCGCCCCGGCAGCGCCTGCGCCAGCGCCGCCAGATCGGCGCCGTCCGCCGCGCGCAGCGAATGGGGGGCGTAGCCCACCACATCGCCGGGCCGCGCCATCGCATCGCAGCGCGCCACCAGCGCCGCAAAGCCTTCTGGGTCATGCAGGAATCGCCGCTGCCCGCCAGACGCGGGCGCCCGCCCGAACCCGCCATGGGCGTAGAACACCGGCAGATGGGTCAGCGCGATGCCCGTCGCCTCGGCCGCGGCAAAGATCCGCGACGACATCTCGGCGGGGTCGTCATAGGGCGCGCCATCCGGGGCGTGGTGCAGGTAATGGAATTCTCCGACGCGGGTATAGCCCGCCTCAAGCATCTCGGCATAGGCCATTTCCGTGATCGCCTGCGCGCCGTCCGGGTCCAGCGTCAGCGCAAAGCGGTACATCATGTCGCGCCATGTCCAGAAACTGTCCTGCCCCGGCCCGCGGGTTTCGGTCAGCCCGGCGAACCCGCGCTGAAAGGCGTGCGAATGCAGGTTCTGCCCACCCGGCAGCAAGGCATCGACCCCCGCCCCGATGTCTGGCCCGTTGCCCGGCCCCACCGCCGCGATGCGCCCGCCGTCCAGCGTCACGCAGATGTCGCTGGCCCATCCGTCGGGCAACAATGCCCGTTTTGCGTGTATCTGCATCGCGCTACCCTGGCTCGTGTCGGTCGGGGCTTTCCGCCCTGCTTGCAATATGTCTATACTTAATCAGCCACCGAGGAAAGAGAGGACGGATGCAGACGCTCTGGACAAACGCACGGGTGATCGCCGGACCCGGCGACATACAGCCCCAGCCGGTCGATGTGCTGACCGACGCGGGCCGGATCGTGCAGGTCGGCCCCGGCCTTGCAGGCGGCGGGCGCGTGATCGACTGCGAAGGCGCGCTGATGACGCCCGGGCTGGTGGATTGCCACACGCATCTTGTGTTCGGCGGCGACCGCGCCCGCGAATTCGAGCTGCGCCTTGAAGGGGCCAGCTATGAACAGATCGCCCGCGAGGGGGGCGGCATCGCCGCGACCGTCGCCGCGACCCGCGCCCTGACCGAAGAAGACCTGGTCGCCCGCGCCCTGCCCCGGCTTGACGCGCTGCTGGCCGAAGGCGTCACCACGGTGGAAATCAAGTCCGGCTACGGGCTGGAAATCGAAACCGAACTGCGCATGCTGCGCGCCGCGCGCCAACTGGCCCGGCTGCGGCGGGTGCGCATCGTGACCACCTGGCTTGCCGCGCACGCCCTTCCCGCCGGCACCGCAAACCGCGCCGCCTATATCGAAGACGTCTGCATCGAAGGGTTGAACCGCGCCCATGCCGAGGGTCTGGTGGATGCGGTCGACGGGTTCTGCGAAGGCATCGCCTTTACCCCGGACGAGCTGGAACCGCTGTTCGAGCGCGCCGCCGATCTGGGGATTCCGGTCAAGCTGCACGCCGAGCAGCTTTCGCGCACAGGCGGGTGCCAGCTGGCGGCGCGCCACCGCGCGCTGTCGGCCGATCACGTGGAATATGCCGCCGGCCCGGATGCGCAGGCGATGGCGCGGGCGGGCAGCGTGGCAGTGCTGCTGCCGGGCGCGTTCTACACGCTGCGCGAAACCCGCCGCCCTCCGGTCGGCGCCTTTCGCGAGGCGGGGGTGCCCATGGCCCTTGCCACCGATTGCAACCCCGGCACGTCGCCGCTGACCTCGATCCTGCTGACCATGAACATGGGCGCAACGCTGTTTCGCCTGACGGTGCCCGAATGCCTTGCGGGGGTGACCCATGTGGGCGCGCAGGCGCTGGGGCTGGCGGACGTGGGCCGCATCGCCCCCGGCATGGTCGCCGATTTCGCCCTGTGGAACGCCGACAGCGCCGCGCAGCTGGTGGCGCGCATCGGGTTCAACCCGCTGAAAATGCGCGTCTTCGCCGGAGAGATCGCATGATTCTTACCCCCGGCGCCGTCGATCTGGATCGGCTGAGCGCGCTGTTCCACGCCCCCTGCCCCGTCCGGCTGGACCCCGCCGCGCTGCCCGGCATCACCGCCGCGCGCGCCCATGTGGACGCCGTCGCCGCTGGCGACAGGGCGGTCTATGGCATCAACACCGGTTTCGGCAAGCTGGCGTCGGTGCGCATTGCCCCCGACGATGTGGCGACCTTGCAGCGCAACCTGATCCTGTCCCATTGCTGCGGCGTGGGCGCGCCCCTGTCGGCGCCGGTCACGCGGCTGGTGCTGACGCTCAAGCTGCTGTCGCTGGGGCGCGGCGCGTCGGGCGTGCGCCCCGAACTGATCGCCCTGATCGAGTCCATGCTGGCGCGCGATCTGCTGCCGGTGATCCCCGGAAAGGGCTCGGTCGGGGCGTCGGGCGATCTTGCCCCGCTGGCCCACATGGCCGCCGTGATGATCGGCGAGGGCGAGGCGGTCCTTGCTGGCGAACTCCTGCCCGCCGCGCAGGCGCTGGCGCGCGCGGGGCTGAAACCGGTGGCGCTTGCGGCCAAGGAAGGGCTGGCGCTGATCAACGGCACGCAGGTGTCCACGGCGCTGGCCCTTGCGGGGCTGTTCGCGGCGCAGCGCGCGTTGCAGACATCCATCATCACCGGCGCGCTGTCCACCGATGCGGCGATGGGATCGACCGCGCCCTTTGCCGCCGAAATCCACGAGCTGCGCGGCCAGCCCGGCCAGATCGCGGTGGCCGGTGCCCTGCGCGCCCTGCTGGACGGCAGCGCCATCCGCGACAGCCACCTTGCCGGGGACGACCGGGTGCAGGACCCCTATTGCCTGCGCTGCCAGCCACAGGTGCTGGGCGCCTGCCTTGACCTGCTGCGCCAGGCGGGCCGCACGCTGGAAATCGAGGCGAACGCCGCCACCGACAACCCGCTTGTGCTGCCGGGTGGCGCCATCGTGTCGGGGGGCAATTTCCACGCCGAACCCGTGGCCTTTGCCGCCGATCAGATCGCGCTTGCGGTGGCGGAAACCGGCGCGATCGCGCAGCGACGGGTGGCGATGCTGGTCGATCCGGCAATGAACTTCGGCCTGCCCGCGTTCCTGTCGCCCAAACCGGGGCTCAATTCCGGGCTGATGATCGCCGAGGTCACCACCGCCGCCCTGATGAGCGAAAACAAGCAGCTGGCGCACCCCGCCTCGGTCGATTCCACGCCCACCAGCGCCAACCAGGAAGATCACGTCAGCATGGCCTGCCACGGCGCGCGCCGCCTTTTGCAGATGACCGACAACCTTGCACATATCGTCGGGATCGAGGCGATCTGCGCCGCGCAAGGCGTCGCCCTGCGCGCCCCGCTGACCACCTCGGCCCCGCTGGCGCAGGCCATCGCCCGCCTGCGCGAGGATATTCCCGAACTGGCCGAAGACCGGCTGCTTGCGCCCGACCTGGAGGCCGCCGCGCGCCTTGTCGCGACCGGCGCCCTGACGCACTCCCTTGCCCTGCCCGGACTGAAAGGCTGACCCGATGACCGACCCCCGCCACAACCTGCGCGACATCTTTCCGCCCACCGGCCCCGAGCTGACGGCGAAATCCTGGCTGACCGAGGCGCCGCTGCGGATGCTGATGAACAACCTGCACCCGGATGTGGCGGAAAATCCGCACGAGCTGGTGGTTTACGGCGGCATCGGCCGCGCCGCCCGCACCTGGGACGATTTCGACACCATCGTCGACTGCCTGCGCGATCTGGAATCCGACGAGACGCTGATCGTGCAATCGGGCAAGCCCATCGCCATCATCCAGACCCACCCGGATGCCCCCCGCGTGCTGATCGCCAATTCCAACCTGGTTCCCGAATGGGCGACGTGGGAACATTTCAACGAATTGGATAAAAAAGGCCTGATGATGTAC
>CAXICP010000167.1:0-7122 GCA_964022595.1 uncultured Salipiger sp. | reverse complement strand
CGGCATCCACGCGCTTGCCCGCATCGCCCAGTCGGTGAACGAAAGCGTCGAGAATATCGGCGCACGGCGGCTCTACACGGTGATGGAACGGGTGTTCGAAGAGCTGTCCTTTACCGCGCCCGACCGCGCCGGCGACGCGGTGACGGTGGATGCCGCCTTTGTCGAAACCTACCTCGGCGAGCTGACCAGATCGACCGACCTCAGCCGCTACGTGCTGTGATGCATCCGGCAGCGGGGGGCCGCCCCCTGCTGCCGGGTCCAGCGGCGTTTTCCCCGCCCCGAAACTATCCCCGCCGGGGGTCATTCCCCCCTCTGTTCCCCGGCGCGGCGGCGGGGTAGTGTCGCCGCGACCAAAGGGGAGCCCCATCATGAAACGTTCGCAGATCAACCAGATCATCCGCGAAGGCGATGCCTTCATCCGATCCTTCGGCTACAGCATGCCGCCCTTTGCCTACTGGACCCCGGAACAGCTGAAGGCCGCCGATCACGCCCAGATCAAGGCGCGCGGCATGGGCTGGGATGTGACCGACTACGGCGCCGGCGATTACGACAAGATGGGGCTGTTCCTGTTCACCACCCGCAACGGGCTGAACGAGGATCTGGGCCGCAAGAGCGCCATGCTTTACGCCGAAAAGATCATGATCTCGAAGCAGGATCAGCTAAGCCCGAACCATCACCACCTGCTCAAGGTCGAAGACATCATCAACCGGGGCGGCGGCACCCTGGTGATCGAGGTGCACAACCGGCTTGAAGACGGCTCGGTCGACCGCAGCGGCGATGTGCGCCTGACCTGCGACGGCATCGACCGGGTGCTGCCGGCGGGCGGGCATCTCAAGCTCGAGCCGGGCGAATCGGTGACGCTGTATCCGCACACCTGGCACGCCTTCTGGGGCGAAGGCGGCGATGTGCTGATCGGCGAAGTGTCCACCGTGAACGACGACAACACCGACAACATCTTCGAAATGGACATCGGGCGGTTCTCGACCATCGAGGAAGACGAGGCGCCGCTGCACCTGCTGGTGTCCGATTACGACGCCGCGCTCTAGGCGCGCCACCACCGTTCGGCCAGCCGCGCGTTGTCCAGCGCGCGGGCTGTGCCCAGCGTGCGCGGCGTTGCGATCCGGTCGCTGACCGCCGACAGGTGGTCGGCAAAGACCGGGATCAGCAGCCCGCCCTCGTCGCGCAGGATCTGCTGCATTTCCGCGTAAAGCGCCGCGCGCCGGGGGCTGTCCAGTTCGGAACGCGCCTCGGTCAGCAGGGCCTGGAAACGCGGGCTTTGCGCCATGCCCCACTGGCTGTCGTTCCAGGGCGCGCCGTCCTGCAGCGCGGTCGAAAACATCCAGTCCTCGGTCACACGGCCCGCCCATGCGGTGGCCCGGAACGGCGCCTGCGGCCATGTGCTGCGCCAGTAATCGTTCGACTGGTCCGGCACCGGCGTCACGTCGATGCCCGCGGGGCGGGCGGCCTCGGCGAACAGCGCCGCCGCCTCGGGCGCGCCGTCAAAGGCGGTTTCGGACACGCCCAGCGCCACGCTTAGCCGCGACAGCCCGGCCTTGCGAAGGTGATGCGCGGCGCGGTCGGGATCATAGGCCGGCGCGGCCAGCCCGGCATCGTAGGAATTGAGCGGGCCGATGGGGCTGTCGGCGCCGATGCGCCCATGCCCCAGCAGAACCCGGTCCAGGATCGCGCGCCGGTCGATGGCGTGTTTCAGCGCCTGCCGGATGTGCAGCGCGTCAAAGGGCGCGGCGCCGGTCTGCATCGCAAAGCCGTAATACTGGTTGCCCGACACCTGCTGCAACCGCAACCCGGGCACCGCCCGCAGCCGCGCGGCGCGCGCCGGGGCGACGCGGTCGATGGCATCGACCTGCCCCGAGCGCAGCGCCGAAACCCGCGCCGCGCCGTCGTTCATGGCCAGGAATTCGACCCGTTCGAACCAGCCCGCCTGCCCGTCCTTGTAATGCTCTGCCACCCGGCGCCCGACAAAGCTGCGCCCCGGCTCGAAGCGTTCGACCCGGTACAGCCCGGTGCCTATGCCGCGCGCCATGGCTTCGGGGATGCGGTCCGCCGGGTAGATCAGCAGCGCGGGGTCCGCCAGAACCCAGGGAAAATCGGCGTTACCCGCCGCAAGGGTGAAGCGGATGCGATGGTCCGTCACGCGCTCGGCGGTTTCGATGGTGTCGACCAGCGGGCGCGCGCCCGACGACCCCGACCTGTGCAGCGCAAGCGAGGCCAGCACGTCGCGCGCGCCAAAGGCGCTGCCGTCGTGAAACCGCACGCCCTCGCGCAGGGTCACATCCCAGCGGCGCGCATCGGGGCAAGTTCGCCCCGCAGCGATCCGTCCGACGCGATTTCCGTCAGCGTGTCGAACACCGCCATGGCGGCCGCGCCGATGAACCCGCCCATGTGGCCCCGCGAATCCCAGCTGTCGGACGCGGATGCCCCCGAAAGCCCGGCCCGCAGCGTGCCACCGATCCGCGCTGGCGCGGCTTCAAGGCCCGACGCCCCCAGGACCGCCGCTGCAAGCGCGGTCTGGATCAGGCGACGACGTTTGAATCCGCTCATCTGGGCACCTTTTTCAGCCGGTAGAAACGGGGCGCGCGCCCCTGGACGTGGGCGCCAAGACTAGCGGGGCCATGCGTCCTGTAAACCCTCTTCCCCGGCGATCTTGTCCATCACCCGCACCAGTTCGGCGCTGATGCCGGGTTCGGACAGCGCGTGGCCCGCGTTTCGGATCATCCGCAGATCGCAATCGGGCCAGGCCTGCGCCAGTTCCCACGCGCGGCGGGGCGGGCAGATCATGTCATAGCGCCCCTGCACGATCACGCCGGGAATGCCCGCCAGCCGGTCCACGTTGTCCAGGATCCAGCCATCCTGTTCCAGGAAGCCCGCGTTGACGAAGTAATGGTTTTCCAGCCGCGCAAAGGCCCGGGCATAATCGCCGGGCGCCTCGCCGCCATTGCCGTTCGAATCGACCGACGCAAGCGCGTTTTCCCACGACGACCACGCGCGGGCAAAGCGGATTTCTTCCTGCATGTTCCCGGAAAACAGGCGCTTGTGGTAGGCGGCGATCAGGTCGCCCTGCTCTTCCTTGGGGATAAGGTCGCGGAACCGCGCCCAGGGCTCGGGCCAGAACTGTCCCGCGCCGCCGCCATAGAACCAGTCAAGTTCGGCCTGCGTCATCATGAACACCCCGCGCAGCACAAGGCGGCGCGTGCGGTCCGGGTGGCTGATGGCATAGATCAGCGACAGGGTCGCCCCCCAGCTGCCGCCGAAGACGATGAAATCGTCTATTCCCAGCGTTTTGCGGATGGTTTCGATGTCGCGCACCAGGTGCCAGGTGGTGTTGCCATCCACCGACGCATGGGGCCGCGAGCGCCCGCAGCCGCGCTGGTCGAACAGCACCGTGCGATAGGCCTGCGGGTCGAAATAGCGCCGCATCGCGGGCGAGCAGCCGCCACCGGGACCGCCATGCAGCACGATGACAGGCAGACCTTCGGGGTTGCCGCATTGTTCGACATAGATATTGTGTCCATCGCCCATGTCGATCATGCGTTGGTCGAACGGGTCGATGGGCGGATAGAGGTACTGCACTGCGCTCTTTTGGCCCGAGTATTTGTCCATGCCCGGACTATATTGGCAGGCAGGCCCGAATGACCATGGGGGAAATTCAAGTTATGACCGACACCGTCGATCCGTCCGAGATCGCCAAGTTCGAGGCGATGGCCGCCGAATGGTGGGACCCCTCTGGCAAGTTCAAGCCGTTGCACATGATGAACCCGGTGCGGCTGGATTACATCACCCGGCAGGTGGCCGGGGAATTCGGGCGCGACCTGTCCGCCGACCGGCCCTTCGACGGGCTGCGCATCGTCGATATCGGCTGCGGCGGCGGGCTTTTGTGCGAACCGATGGCGCGGCTCGGGGCCACGGTGGTGGGCGTGGACGCCGCGCCGCGCAACATTCCCGTCGCGCAGCTGCACGCCCAGCAGTCCGGGCTGGACATCGATTACCGCCACACCACCGCCGAGGCCCTGGCCGCGACCGAAGAATCCTTTGACGTGGTGCTGAACATGGAGGTGGTCGAACATGTGGCCGACCCGCTGGCGTATCTGACCGCCTGCCGCGCGCTGCTGAAACCGGGGGGGCTGCACCTGTGTTCGACCATAAACCGCAACGCCAAAAGCTTTGCCATGGCCATCGTGGGGGCCGAATGGGTGATGCGCTGGCTGCCCAAGGGCACGCATGACTGGGCGAAATTCATCACTCCGGACGAGCTGTTCGACCTGATGACGCAGGCGGGGCTGACGCCGGTGGACCGCAAGGGTTACGTGTTCAACCCGGTCACGTGGGACTGGCGCATTTCCGACCGCGACCTGTCGGTGAACTACGTCACCGCCGCCCTTGCCCCGGGGGGTGCGGCATGAGCCTGATCGCCGACGGCAACAGTCTTTTCGTCATCGACATCACCTACACCGCCCCGTTCGAAGCGGTGCAAAAGGTGATGGCGCCGCACATGGATTTCGTGCGCGACTGCTACGCGATGGGGGCGTTCATCATGTCCGGCCCCAAGGAGCCGCGCAGCGGGGGCATCGTCATCGCGCAGGCCGCCAGCCAGCCCGAGATCGAAGCGCTGGTGGCGCGCGATCCCTTCGTGCTGGCGGGCGTGGTCAGCGTGGCCATCACGCAATTCCACGCGTCGAACATGGCACCGGCGCTTGCGGCTGTCTAATCCGCTTCAAGCTTGAGCCGCAGTTCGCGCAGCACCGGCAGGGCGGCGCGCACCTTTTCCACGCCCAGCTCGCCCACCATCTCGGCGATGACCGGGGTCATGGCCAGAAGCGCCGCCTCGCGGGCGTTCCGGCCCGCGGTGCTGATCGACACCATCTTGCGCCGCGCGTCGTCCCAATCGGGGCGGATATGCACGTAGCCGGCCATTTCCAGCTTGGCGATGGTGTTGGTCATCGCCCCGCGCGTGACATGAAAGCTGCGCGCAAGCTGGGCCGGGCTGCGTTCATCCTGCGCGCGCGCCAGATGGTTCAGCACCGAGAAATGCGAGATTTCCATCCTGTTGGGCAGCACGCGCGTCAGCCTGTTCCGCAAGAGCTGGTCCGCGGTCAGGATCTCGCTGAAAAGCGATATGGCTAGCGCGGTCTCGGTGCTGTTCATCTTTTGCGTCGATCTGCCTGAGGTCCGGTCGTTCTGGACCGCAAGCCGCCGAGGGGTCAACCGGAAAGGTCAGCCGCCCGCCAGCAGCGCATCCAGCTTGCCGTTGCGTTCCAGCGCGTAAAGCTCATCACAGCCGCCCACATGGGTCTTGCCCACGAAGATCTGCGGCACGGTGCGCCCGCCATTGGCGCGCTGCGTCATCTCGGGGCGGCGCGAGGGGTCCTTGGCCACGTCGATTTCGGTAAAGGTGGCGCCTTTGGACGTCAGCAGGCGCTTGGCCGCGTGGCAAAAGCCGCAATAGGGGGTGGTGTAGATTTCGATCGGTTGCATCAAGGGGCCTTTCCGGTTCGGGGTATCAGACCGGATCTAGGTGTCCTTTGCAACGCGCGCCAGCACACTGACGCAAACTTCACTGGCACCGGCGGCAAGGCAGGCCTCGGTTGCCGCCGAAAGTGTCGCCCCCGACGTCATGACATCATCGACGATCAGCACCGGCCGCCCCTCGATCATGGGGCGACGGGACGGGCGCACCCGCAGGCTGTCGGCCAGGGTGAAATAGCGGGCCTCGCGCGATTTGCCGTCAAGCGACGGCGTGTGTCGGACCCGTTCCAGCGCATCGGGGGCATGGTCGATCCCCAGCTCGCGCGCCAGCGCGCGCGACAGCAGCGCCGACTGGTTGTAGCGCCGCCTGAGATGGCGGCGCAGGTGCAGCGGGATGGGCACAGCGATCATGCCGTCGCGCAGCATGGGCCGGGCCTGACGTGCCATCCAGGTCGCGGCGGGCAGCGCGATGTCGTGCCGGTCGCCATGCTTGAGCATCAGCACAAGCTTGCGCCCGTTGTCGCGGTAGATCAGCCCGGCGCGCCCCTGTTCCCAGGGCAGCGGCGTGGCAAGGCAGTCGTCGCAGAATTCCGCATCGTCGGATTCGCCGATCAGCGGCACGCCGCAGCAATCGCACGTAAGCCCGGCAATGAAGGGCGTGTCGCGCCAGCAGCCCCCGCACAGGCCGAAATCGGTTTCCACCAGCCCGCCGCAGATCAGGCAGCGCGGCGGGTAGACCATCTTCAGCACGGTTTGCAACGCGGGCATGAACATCCTAACTGTCTTTCATGACCGAAGCTGCGCCCCTTATCGACCGTATCGCCCTTGCCCGGCACCGCATGCGCGCCGCGCGCGCCCCGGCGCTGTTCCTGCACGAGGCAGCCCGGGACGAGGTGCATGATCGCCTTGGCGTGGTTAACAGACCGTTTAAGAACCCCGCCGTGGTCACGCCTTTTCCCCAGGTGTGGGATGGGCTGCTGCCCGGGCTGACGATCGTGCCCGATGACGATGTGCTTGCCCTGCAACCGGGCGCGCACGATCTGGTGATCCACGCCATGGCGCTGCACTGGGCGAACGACCCGGTCGGCCAGCTGGTGCAATGCCGGCGCGCGCTGCGGCCCGACGGGCTGTGCCTTGCGGTCTGCTTTGGCGGGCAGACGCTGACCGAACTGCGCGCCGCGCTCGGTCAGGCCGAAATCGAGATCACCGGTGGGCTGTCCCCCCGCGTTCTGCCGATGGGCGAGATCCGCGACCTTGGCGGGCTGATCCAGCGCGCCGGGCTGGCGCTGCCCGTGGCCGACAGCTTTACGCTGAACGCAAGCTACGAAAGCGCGCTACACCTGATGCGCGATCTGCGCGCCATGGGCGAAACCAACGCGCTGACCGACCGCCTCAGGCGCCCCACCCGGCGCGCCGTCATGCTGCGCGCCGCCGAACTTTACGCACAGACCTACGGTCAGGGGGGCCGCATCCCCGCCAGTTACGAGCTTGTCACGCTGACCGGCTGGGCCCCCGACGACAGCCAGCAGAAGCCGCTGCGCCCGGGATCTGCGGCACAACGTCTCGCCGACGCCCTGGACACGCGCGAAACGCCCTTGGGTGATTGATAAATTCACGAATTGGGATACCTAAGCAAAG
>CAXICP010000166.1:0-7143 GCA_964022595.1 uncultured Salipiger sp. | reverse complement strand
CAGGCCAAGGAAACCGCAGCGGAAGCCAAAGCCAAGCGCGGCAGAGGTTTCCATTTCATAGCTGAAGGACGCATCGTTCAGCGCCAGCTTCTCGATGGCGCCGCGCAGGTCTTCGAATTCCGCGCTGTCCACCGGGAACAGCCCGCAGAACACCACCGGCACCGACGGCTTGAAGCCCGGCAGCGGCGTTTCGCAGCCCTTTTTCTCGTGCGTGATGGTGTCGCCGACCTTGGTGTCGCGCACCTGCTTGATCTGCGCGGTCAGAAAGCCGATTTCGCCCGGGCCAAGTTCGTCGACCGTCTGCATGGCGGGGCGGAACACGCCGATCCGGTCCACCGGGTATTTCGCCCCGGTCTGCATCATCTTGATGTTGTCGCCCTTTTTCAGGACGCCATCCATGATGCGCACCAGAACGATCACGCCCAGATAGGCGTCGTACCACGAATCCACCAGCATCGCCTTGAGCGGCGCGTCGCGGTCGCCCTTGGGGGCGGGCAGGCGGGTGATGATCGCCTCAAGCGTTTCGGGAATGCCAAGGCCCGACTTTGCCGACACCAGCATCGCCTCGGAGGCATCGATGCCGATGACATCCTCGATCTGTTCCTTGACCCGGTCGGGTTCGGATGCGGGCAGGTCGATCTTGTTCAGCACGGGCACGATTTCATGGTCCGCATCGATCGCGTGATAGACGTTGGCAAGCGTCTGCGCCTCGACGCCCTGGGTGCTGTCGACCACCAGAAGCGAGCCTTCGACGGCGCGCATCGAGCGGCTTACCTCGTAGGCGAAATCGACGTGCCCGGGCGTGTCGATGAGGTTGAGAACATAGGTCTCGCCGTCCTTGGCGATGTATTCGATGCGGACGGTGTTGGCCTTGATGGTGATGCCGCGTTCGCGCTCGATGTCCATGGCATCGAGCATCTGCTCCTTCATCTCCCGTTCGGTGACGGTGTTGGTGGACTGGATCAGCCGGTCGGCCAGGGTGGATTTCCCGTGGTCGATATGGGCGACGATGGAGAAGTTGCGGATGTGCGCGAGGTCAGTCATGATTTGGGGGATATGCGGCGGAACGGGGCGTCGGTCAAGGTGGGTTGTGGTGGGCGCGGGGTGATCGGTGGACTTTGAGAGCGATGAGGCGTTCGAAGCGTGGCTGAGGGCGCAGTCCCGCGACCTGTGCGTGATGATCGCAGTTCGTGCCGCGATGCGGGTTTGGCCGATTCTCGAGAGAAGCGGTCTTCAAGGCAAGGCAGAAATAGCGATTCTGGGCGCAGGGCGGGCGCTGATGGCGGCTGGGCTGCCAAAAGGCCCGAAGGTCCCCGGGCTTCCACCGGCAGACGCCGCTATACCACGACATGATGCGTGTGGACCGGCCTATGACGCCATCGCGACCGCCGCTTTGGTGACCAACACTTCCGGGGCGGAAAAGCGCGCGTCCCTGACACGACAGGCGGTTCATCAAGCGGCAGAGGCTAGCGCGATGACCGTCTCGGTACGCGCCATCCCTATCACCGCGGAACAAGCGCGCGAACCCGTCCGCGCCCGAAGCAAAGCGCTGGCGTATCTCGACGCGGACAAGTCGGTCGACGAACTTCGGTCCGCGACCTTGGGGGGCGGTTCCAACATGGATCTGGGCCATGATCTGTTGTCCGTTCACAACAAGAGCTTTGCGTTCTGGTCGCGTTGGTTCGATGCCGCCGAACGCGGCGCGCCGCTCGATTTCGAATTGCAGCGCAGGATTGTTACCGAGATTCCAGATGATGTCTGGACCGGAGAAGACGCGCCGCGTCGCGTGGCGCAAGAAATCGCGCGGATCGAGCGTGGTTTCCGCACCTCGGTCGTACCGCCTTTGATCGTACGCTCCGACGGCATCTGGGACATCGCCGAGGATCGCCAGATTTCTCAAGGCGCCTTGGACTTCGCCAAGGCGCAGGTCGAATCCTCGCTGGACGCGATAATTGCCAGTGGAGGGGGGAATGGGCTGACGGAAACTTCCTTCGAGGCGAATTTGATCCGCTCGGTGCTCAGTAAAGATGGATCCGAGGCAAGTCTGATCGCCGCCGCATTCTACAATTCATGTCTGAGCCTCAAGCGTAATATCGGTAACGTCTATCCCGATGACAGCGCCCACAACATATTGGCCAACGTGTTGTACACGTCAGTTGAGGAAATTTGCTCCGAGATCCCCGAGGTGGAGCCAAGGATCGCGCGCCTCGCAGAGTTAGAGTCCCGGCATTATCCGACCAAAGAAGATCGAGCAGACCTCAGGTCGGTGGCGGAGGTGCTCGAGCAAACTGTTCCGCTTACGCAGAGGGCGCGGAGGGAGATTGAAGAAGCGGCTGACGTCGTCGCGAACTCAGAAAATCCGCCTCGGGTCTGGCGCGCGATCCTCGTGAACCGGCTGACAACCTTGGGCGGGTGGTTGGATCAGGTTCAGCAATACGATAAACGTGCGAATTGGCTGATCGGCCTCGCGAAGCGGATCTCTGGCTGGTTTTTCAGCGGCGAAGGATAGCAGATTTGCGAAAGGGCAGGTTATCAGCGTGTTGCCCCCCAAAATCAATCCACGATTGGCACCCTCGGCGCCGCCATTCCCCGCTTGCCCTGCGCGATCAGCCGGGCCGAGCTTTGGCCGGTGAAAGCGCTCACGGCCAAATTCAGGCCACGGCGACGGGTTGCTTTTGTCGTCTGATCCGTTACCCGCGGTCAAGCTGCTTGCCCGGGCGTGGGAATGCCGGTGCTAGGCGGCTCTGCCCGTGCAAATGTAAGCGGTGCGTTTATGTTTTACCGAAAATTCGCATGATTTCAGCGTGATGAAACTCGCCGCATGTCGATGGCCCCGCCGGGGCGGCGCATTATTCCGCCCGTGTTCCTGACGTGCTGGTGAATTGAATCCCCCGGCGACTTGGGGCATCCTGCGTCAAAAGCTCCTGCATCGGGAGGGCGCAAAGCCCCGCAGGGGGCGGGCGAGCGGAAGGAAAAGACCGACCATGAAATCTTTGTGCTGCGTTTTGGCGCTGACCGTGGTGGCTGGCTGCGGCGCGGGGGTGCGCGACGGAAGCGGGCCGCCGTTCCCATCGCGCCACATCCGCGATGCCTGCAACGGCAGCGAGCGGCGGGCCAGCAACCCGCGCCTGTGCGGCTGCATTCAGGCGGCGGCGAATGTCGAGCTGACCAGCCGCGACCAGCGCCGCGCGGTGCGTTTTTACAAGGACCCGCACAGCGCGCAGGTCGTGCGCCAATCGGACCGCTCGGCGGATGAGGAATTCTGGGATCGCTATTCGGCCTATGTCGATCGCTCCGAAAGGCTGTGCAAGGGGCTTTAGGCGAGCCGGGGCGCCGAACGCCCGCGTTGCCTCGTCGCGTGTTTCTCCAGACCCACGAAATCAGCGTTCCGCCACCGCGCGGGCGCGGTTTCGGGCTGCCCGCCGATCAGGGAGGACGCTTGACCCGGCAGGGGAGTTTCGGAAAAGATAAATAGCTGCGCGGGATTGGGGGGATGAAGGCGATGTTGATGAAAGGCGTGACCCTGCGCGGGCTTGAGGTGTTCGAGGCTCTTGCGGCCACCGGGTCGGTCGCCCAGGCCGCCGAGGTCACGGGCCTGAGCCAGCCCGCCGTCAGCCAGCAGATGCGCAATCTGGAAACCGCGCTGGGGGTGGAATTGCTGGATCACGGCCGCAGGCCGATGCGGTTGACCCAGGCGGGGCGGTCCTTTTTGCTGCGCACCCAAAGCGTGCTGAGCCAGCTGCGCCTTGCGCAGAACGAGCTGACGGTCATGGACCTGACCCATCTGAGCACGCTTGACCTTGGCGTGATCGACGATTTCGACAACGAGCTGACGCCGCAGCTGGTGACCATCCTGGCCGAGAACATGACCCGCTGCCGGTTCAAGCTGACCACGGCGCCCAGCCACGAAATCGCCCTGGCGATGCGCGAACGCAGGCTGCACATCGCCATTGCCGCCAGTTCGGGCGCGCCGATCGACGGCGTGGTCGAATACCCGCTGGTGCACGACCCGTTCATCCTGATCTGCGCCCGGGGCGCGCTGGCCGAAGCCGGCAGCGCCGAGGCCATGATGCACGGGCTGCCGCTGCTGCGCTATGACCGGGACCAGATGATCGGGCGGCAGATCGAAACCCACCTTGCGCGCCTGAAGCTGGACTTTCCCGAGCGGTTCGAGATCGGCGCCCATCTGTCGCTGATGACGCTGGTGGCGCGGGGTGTCGGCTGGGGCCTGACCACGCCGCTGGGCTATATGCGCGCGGGGCGGATGCACGACCGGATCGACGCGCATCCGCTGCCGTTCAGCCCGTTCTCGCGCAGGATTTCGCTGTTCGCCGCGGCGGACTGGTCCGACCGGGTGCCGCGCGACATGGCGCGCACCATGCGAAAGCTGGTGACGGATCTTGTGATCGAACCCGCCCTGCGCCAACTGCCTTGGCTGGAAGGCGATCTGCGCGTGCTGGCCGGGGAATGATGGGCCGCCGCCGCTCCGGGCGCTGCTTGACGGGCGGCAGGTTTCGAAAACCCGGAAACTGTCAGGCGGTGGCCGCCAGCCAGCCGCGCACGGCGGCTTCGAATTCGCGCGGTTTCTCGGCGTGCAGCCAATGGCCCGCGCCGGGGATGCGGGCAAAGCGGGCGGCGGGGAACAGCGCCTTGATGCGGGGGCGGTGCGCGGTCTGCACGTAATCGCTGGTCGCGCCCGACAGGAACAGCGTCGGCCCGTCGAACGCCGCCGTTTCGGGCAGGTCGGGGAAGCCCAGGATCTTCGGCATTTCGGCGGCGAGCAGGTCCAGGTTCAGTTTCCAGCGCCGCGCAGGCACGTCCAGCGATTGCAGGAAAAAGGCGCGCAGCCCCGCGTCGGGCAACACCGTTTCAAGCTGCCGGGCCGCGTCCGAGCGTCGCTCGACCCGGGACAGGTCGACCGCGCGCATCGCGTCGATGTTCTCGATCTGCGAATGGCCGTAGGCGACCGGGGCGATGTCGGCGACGATCAACCGGTTGACCCGTTCGGGGTGGCTCAGCGCCAGCATCATCGCCGCCTTGCCCCCCATGGAATGGCCCAGCACGTCGGCCCGTCCACCATGCGCGTCGATCACTTCGGCCAGGTCCGCGGCCATGTCGCCGTAACCATGCGTGTCGGTGCTGGGCGAATCGCCGTGATTGCGCTGATCGACGGCGATCACCTGGCGTTCATCCGACAGGCGGCGGGCGATGACGCCCCAGTTGCGCGCCGACCCGAACAGGCCGTGGACGATGACAAGGGGCGGCAGATCGGTGGGCGCGCCATGAAGAATTGTGTTCAGCATGGCACAAGGATTAGAACAGCCGCGCGCCAAAGGGAATGCTTTGCACCGATTGCCGCGCCTTCGAAAAACCGCTAACCGGGAAACCGGATCAGGCAGCGATCCGGGCGTCTTTCGGGGTGCGAAACGATGATGGCGATGCAGGATATCGGAGGCGTGATCGCGCGCCTGGACGAGGTATTCGAAGACCGGCTGAAGCTGCGACGCGGCGGGTTCGACGCGCGCGCGGCGCGGGCCCGGCGGGCATTGCCGCGCGCGCTGCGGGGCGATCTTGAAAACGTGCTGACGGCGCGGCGCATGGCGGGGCACCCAAGACAGGCGCGGCATGTGGATGGCGCGGCCATCCAGCGATCGGCCGAGCGAATCGAAGCGCATCTGCGCAGCCTGAACCCGGCAGAGCGGCGCAAGGGCGCGGCGCTTGGCCTGCTGGCAAGCCTGATGTTCGACGCGCTGCTGGTGGGCGCCGTCGTGCTTGGGCTGCTGGCCTGGCGCGGTTTCGTCTGAGGCGGGGCCGGTCAGCTTTCCATCGGGCGGCCGTGCAACTGCAGGAACAGGCTTTCCTCGTCATCGTTGCGAAAGAAGGGCACGGATTGCGGCGCGCTATCGCCCGAGGCGCGCGCGGCGACCTCGGCCAGCACCACCTCGGTGATGAAGGGCAAATCGAAATCCCGTATCCGGTCCAGCGCGATCCATTGCAGATGGCTCAGCTCGTCCGAGGCGGCGGAAAAATCATCGGGGTCGGTGACCAGCGCATCCGCATCCACAAGGAAAAAGCGCGCATCGAAACGGCGCGGGCGGCCCGGCGGGGTGATCGCCCGGAACACGAAGCGCAGCGCCGCGGCGTCGGGCACAAGGCCGGCGCGGGCGAACCCGTGCCAGTCGGGGGGCGGCGCATCCCAGCTGCCGGGCGCACCAAGCATCTGGCCGGTTTCCTCCCAAAGCTCGCGGATCGCGGCGGCGGCCAGCGGGCGCGACAGGTCCGCGCGCGCGTCGATCCCAAGACGTTCGCGGCAGGGGGCGGGCAGGGGGCGGTGCAGCGGCACGTCGCTGTCGGCTGCATCCACCGCGCCGCCGGGAAAGACGAACTTGTTGGGCATGAACGCCGCCTGCGCGCCGCGCTGGCCCATCAGCACCCGGGGCGCGTTGCCCCTGTCGCGCATCACGATCACCGTGGCCGCGTCGCGCACCCTTGTCTTGTCGGTCGTCATCACCCTGTCCTGCCCATTGCCCTGATGCCGCGTCAGCTGTCCGGCGCCTGCGAAAACCCGTGCATCCGCCGCGCCCACTGAAACCCTACCACCGCGCCCTTGAGGCGGGGCAAGAGGTAAAGCGACAGCGCGATCGCGGCGATCGACAGGATCGTCAGCAGGATCAGCGGGTCGGGCCGCCAGACCACGAAGCCGATATGCAGCCCCGGAGCGATGACATGGCCGACCACGAGGATGGTCAGGTAGGCGGGGCCGTCGTCGGCGCGGTGGTGGTGGTATGGCTCGCGGCACACGGGGCAATGGTCGCGCACCTTGAGATAGCCGCGCAGCAGCGGGCCATTGCCGCAATTGGGGCATCGCCTGCGATAGCCGCGGATGATCGCGGGCCAGGTGTCGCGCGGCGCCTCGATGGGCGCGGGGGCGGCCGGATTGCCGCGCGGTGCTTCGGTGTTGTCTGTCATGTAATGAACGATCCTCCCATCGCGGGCACAAGGTGATGCAGGATGGCGCCCAATGGAAGGGGGCGCGTGACCTTTGCGGCGCGATGTCGCGCGGTGGGCCCTGCAATGCTGGCCCGGGTGACGCAAGGTCGCGTGGAAAAACCGCGCGAGGGCGACGGAAAGCCCGCGCCGCCG
>CAXICP010000165.1:0-7163 GCA_964022595.1 uncultured Salipiger sp. | reverse complement strand
CGGGTACAATTCCAACGACATGGACACGCTCAAGGCCAGCTTGCGCGGGCTGGCCGAAACCGTGGCCGAATGGGACATGCTGGATGCGGACGGGCAGCAGGAATGGGGCGTGTCGTCGTTGCTGAGCTACGCCAAGCTCAAGGGCGGGGTGTGCGAATACGCTTATTCCCCGGCGCTGGCGGAAAAGCTGCACGATCCCAAGGTGTTCGCGCTGATCAACCTGAACATCCAGCGCCGGTTCACGTCGGGCCACGCGCTGGCGCTGTACGAAAACTGCTACCGCTTCGTGCGCACGGGGTCCACGGGATGGTGGTCGCTGGACCTGTTCCGCCGCCTGATGGGCGTGTCCGACAGCCCCTATTACGAGACCTTCAAGCATCTCAACGCCAAGATCATCAAGCCCGCCGTGGCCGAGGTCAACAAGACCTCGAACATCGTGGTGACGCCGGAATTGCGCAAGATGGGCCGCGCGGTGACCGACATCCGCTTCCGCATCGCCGAGAATCCGCAGCTGGCGATCCTTGATCTCGACGATGGTGAAGGTTTTCGCAACGCACCGGTCTATGCCCGGCTGCGCGCGCTTGGGGTGTCCGACCGGCTGGCGCGCCAATGGATGGGCCAGCACGGCGAAACCTATGTGCGCCAAAAGCTCGACTACGTCTCGGGGCAGGCCGGGGTGGCGAACCCGGTGGGCTATCTGACCCGGGCGCTGTCCGAGGATTACGGCGGGGCCGAGCCGAAGGTTTCGCCGCGAAACCCCGCCCCCACCACCCCCCGGGCGCGCCGCCTTGCGCGGATCAAGGAACTTGCGGCCGCCCGCACCCCCACCCAACGCGACGCCGACAAGCGGCTGTTCATGGCCCGGCTCGAAGGCGGCGCGCGCGAGGATTTCGAACGCCACGGCTGGATGTCCGCGCTGAACGCCGATGCCATCGCCGCCTTCTGGGAAGAACTGTCGCCGGGCGCTTTCGATGCGATCGGCGGGGGGGGCGATTAACGCTTGGCGCATTCGGGCTTTTGCCGGGGCGCCTTGGCGGACTAAGACTGTGGCACAGACCCCCAACAGGAGCCTTCCCGTGCCGCGCCCTGCCCTTGCCTGCCTGATCGCGGCGGCGCTTGCCGCCTCGCCCGCCCGCGCCGCCGACCCGTTGCCCGTCGAGGTGATCGTCGCCAGCGCCGTGCCCCCCACCGTCAGCTACGCCCTGACCGGAGAGATCGCCGCCCGCGACACGATCTCGGCCGCGTTCCCGGTCGCGGGCCGGGTGATCGAGGTGCTGGCCCGCGAAGGCGACCGGGTCTCGGCGGGCGATCCGCTGGCCCGGCTGGACCCGGTCCAGCAGCAGCAGGCCCTGCGCGCCGCCCGCGCCGGGTTGCAGACCGCGCAGGCCGACCGCACAGAGGAGCTAGAGGGTTGCAGCAGGCTTGACGCACTACTGGAAAGCGGCGCCACCACCCGGGCCGCACGCGACGCCGGTTTACGAGCTGGCGCTGGACACCGGGATCGAGGCGATCTTCGACGTGCCCGAGGTGCTGCTGACGGGCATGGAGGGGCCGATGGATGTCACGCTGTCGACGCTGAATGCGCCGGATGAACCATTCGCCGGGCGGGTCAGCGAGGTGTCTCCGCTGGTGTCTCCGCAGACCGGGACCGTGACCGTCAAGGTCGCCATCGACGCGCCGCCAGACGGGCTGGACCTGGGGCAGGCGGTGCGCGGCACCGTCAGCTTCGAAGGGCAGGACCCGGTGGTCGAACTGCCCTGGACCGCGATCAGCGCGCAGGGGGATGCCCCGGCGGTGTGGCGGATCACCGACGCGGGCACGGCAGAACTTGTGCCGGTCACGGTGGATGGTTTCGCGACGAAACGGGTGTTTGTCAGCGACGGGATAAAGGCGGGCGACCGGATCGTGGGGAAGGGGGCGCAGCTTCTGTTTCCCGGAAGGCAGATCGTCGATGTGACGACATTGGCCGCGGGGGCAGGGGAATGAGAATGCTGGCCGCCTTGTTCCTGATCGCGACCCAACTGGCCGCCCTTCCGCTATCAGCGCAGGAAAGCGTTGATGCATCCGCACCGGCCCGCCCGGTGGTGTCGATCATCGCGCAACGCCAAAGCCTGCCGCAGCCCGATTTCGTGGGCGACGTGGCGGCGCGGGTGACGGTGGATCTTGGGTTTCCGATGATCGGCACCGTGGCCGAACGGCCGGTGTCGCTGGGCGACCGGGTCAGCCGGGGCGACGTGCTGGCCCGGCTTGACCCCGAAGACCTGACCGCCGCCGTGCGCGCCGCCGAAGCGGGGGTGTCGGTGGCCGAGGCGAACGCGTCATCCGCCCGCGATGCGCGCGAACGCGCCCGCACGCTGGTGGATCGCGGGGTGGAAACGCAGGTCACGCTGGACAACGCGGTGCGCGCGCAGGCCGCCGCCGACGCGGCGCTGGAACAGGCGCAGGCGCAGCTGGCGCAGGCGCAGGACCAGCTGAACCTGGCGACCCTGACGGCGCCGCGCGACGGCATCGTGACCGAACTGGGCGCCGATCAGGGCGACACGCTGAGCGCGGGGGAAACCGTGGTGCAGGTGTCGGGGCTGGCCGAGCGCGAGATCATCATCGACCTGTCGGAATCCGACGCGGCGCGGCTGGACATCGGCGCGCAATTCGACGCGCGGCTGGTGGCGGACCCGTCGATCACCGCGCGCGCCTCGCTGGACCGGATCGAACCGGTGGCGGCCCAGACCACCCGCACCCGGCGCGCCCATCTTGCGCTGATCGACCCCGGGGATGCGTTCCGCATCGGCGCGCTGGCGCGGGCGCGCCCGGTGGGCGACGGGCAAAGCGCCATCGCCGTGCCGGCTGGCGCGGTGGTCGATGGCGCGGTCTGGGTGGTCGAGCGCAGCGACGCGGGCGCAAGCGTGCGGCGCGCGCCGGTCACGGTCGCGGCAGAGGTGATGGGGCAGGCGGTCATCGCCTCGGGCATCGATGAGGGCGACGAGATCGTGACCCGCGGGGTCCATTCGTTGCAGGACGGCCAGCAGGTCGCAGAAAGGATCGCGGAATGAGCCGTTTCAACCTGTCCGACTGGGCGCTGCGCCACCGGTCCTTTGTCTGGTTCCTGATGGCGGTGTCGCTGCTTGCCGGGGCGCTGGCCTACGTGGAAATCGGGCGCGAGGAAGACCCCAATTTCGCCATCAAGACCATGGTCATCAGCGGCTCGATGCCCGGCGCCACGACGCAGGACACGCTGCAGCAGGTGACCGACCGCATCGAAAAGGAACTCGAGGATCTGGACGAGCTGGATTTCACCCGCTCGGTCACGCGGCCGGGCACGTCGGTGGTGTATCTTGAACTTTTGCCGACCACCCGGGCGGATGAGCTGCCGCGCATCTGGCAGCGCGTGCGCAACATGATGGCGGATATACGGGGCGATTTTCCCCAAGAATTTCAAGGGTTTCAGTTCAACGACAGTTTCGGTGACGTCTATGGCAACATCTTTGCCTTCACCGCCGACGGCTTTTCGCCGCGCGAATTGCGCGATCAGGTCGAAGAGGTGCGCCGCGACGTGCAGGCGCTGCCCGATGCGGGCAAGGTCGAGATTTTCGGCACCCGCGACGAGGTGCTGTACCTGGAATTTTCCACCGACCGGCTGGCAGCGCTGGGGCTGAACCAGGCGCAGGTGCAGCAGACGCTGGCGGCGCAGAACGCCATCACCCCGTCGGGGGTGATCGAGGCCGGCCCCGAGCGCGTGCAGGTGCGCGTGTCGGGTGCCTTCGAGGGGGCGCAAAGCCTGCGCGACATCTCGTTGCGGGTGGATGACCGGTTCTTTCGCCTGACCGATGTGGCCGACATCCGGCTGGGGTACGAGGACCCTCCGGCCGAGCTGTTCCGCTACATGGGGCAAGAGGCGATCGGGTTGTCGGTGGGTATGCGCGAGGGGGCCAACATCCTGACCTTCGGCGAGGAACTGGCCGGCGTGATCGAGCGCGCGCGCGCCTCGCTGCCCATCGGGATCGACATCGCGCAGGTGGCCGACCAGCCGCATGTGGTCGACGAGGCGGTGGGCCATTTCCTCAAGGCGCTGGCCGAGGCGGTGGTGATCGTGCTGGCGGTGTCCTTCGTGTCGCTCGGGCTGCGGGCGGGGCTGGTGGTGACGGTGGCGATTCCGCTGGTGCTGGCGATCACCTTCGTGGTGATGAACGAGCTGGGGTTCACCTTGCAGCGGATTTCGCTGGGCGCGCTGATCATCGCGCTGGGGCTTCTGGTGGACGATGCGATGATCGCCATCGAGACGATGATCTCGCGGCTGGAAAAGGGGGAATCGCTGGCGCGTTCGGCCAGTTACGCCTGGACGTCCATCGCCTTTCCCATGCTGACGGGCACGCTGGTGACGGTGGCGGGGTTCATCCCCATCGGGCTGAACAACAGCGCGGCGGGGGAATTCACCTTTTCGCTGTTCGTGGTGATCGCGGTGTCGCTGGTGGTCAGCTGGGTGGTGGCGGTGCTGTTCGCGCCGCTGCTGGGGGTGACCTTTCTGCCGCGCAGGATGAAGCATCACAACGCCGAACCGGGCTGGCTGCGGCGGCGGTTCCACGGGGTTCTGCTGGGCGCGATGCGGCATCGGTGGCTGACGATCGCCCTGACCGTGGCGCTGTTCGGGGCGTCGATCTATGGCATGCGGTTCGTGGAACAGCAGTTCTTTCCCAACAGCGACCGGACCGAGCTGGTGGTCGACGTGACGCTGCCGCAGAACGCGTCCATCGCCGAAACCTCGGCCCAGATGGCGCGGTTTGCCGACGCGCTTCAGGGCGATGACCGGGCGGTGATCTGGTCGACCTATGTGGGGCGCGGGGCGCCCCGGTTTCTGCTAAGCTATGATGTGCCGACGCAGGCGCCGAACATGGGGCAGATCGTGATCCAGACCCCATCGGTCGAGGCGCGCAACAGCCTGCGCCGCGACCTTGAGGCGCTGGCGCGGCGCGATTTCCCGGGGGCGGACATCTTCGTGAAGCTGCTGGAAATCGGGCCTCCGGTGGGGCGGCCGGTGCAGTACCGCATCAGCGGGCCGGATATCGGCACCCTGCGCGACCGGGCGCGCGAGCTGGCGGCGGTGGTGGCCGAAGACGACCGGCTGGGCAGCATCGTGCTGGATTGGAACGAACCGATCCGCGTGGTGCGGGTGCAGATCCTGGAAGATCAGGCGCGCCGGCTGGGGATTTCCCAGTCGGACATCGGATCGGCGCTGGCGGCGATCTATGACGGCACCACGGTGACCGAACTGCGCGACGGGCAGTACCTGGTGGATATCGTCGCGCGGGGCGATGCCGAATCGCGCGGCACGGTCGAAGGGCTTCCCGGGCTGCAGCTATCGGCGGGCGACGGGCGGGCCATTCCGCTGCGCGCGGTGGCGCGGTTCGACTGGGACGTGGAACAACCCGTGGTGCATCAGCGCGACCGGCGCCCCACGGTCACCGTCAGCGCCGCCATCGTGGGCGGCGCGCAGCCGGCGACCATCGTGGCCGACCTTGGGCAGCGGATCGACGAGTTCGCCGCCACCTTGCCGCGCGGCTATGCGGTCGAGGTGGGCGGCACGGTGGAAACCTCGGCCGACAGCCAGGCGCCCATCGCGGCGGTGGTTCCTTTGATGTTCTTCATCATGCTGACGCTGATCATGGTGCAGGTGCAAAGCTTCCGGCTGGCCTTTGTGGTGATCTGCGTGGCGCCGCTGGGGCTGATCGGGGTGGTGGCGGCGCTGGTGCCGTCGGGCGCTCCGCTGGGGTTCGTGGCGATTCTGGGGGTGCTGGCGCTGGTGGGCATCCTGATCCGCAACGCCATCATCCTGGTGGACGAGATCCAGTCCTTGCGCGCCGCCGGGCATAGCGCCTGGGACGCGGTGTTCGATGCATCCGACGCGCGCGCCCGGCCGATCCTGCTGACGGCGGCGGCGGCAAGCCTTGCGCTGATCCCGATCTCGCGGCAGATCTTCTGGGGGCCGATGGCCTATGCGATGATTGGGGGCATCATCGCGGGCACGGTCATCACGCTGGTGTTCGCGCCTGCGCTGTACCTTGCGGTGTTCCGCGTCAAGGAAGGCGGCGATGGCGATTACCCGCGCCACGCCGCGCCGCAAGGGCAGGGGGCCGGGGCGGGCACCGACGAAGGTATGACCTGACAGCCCGGCGGGGCGCGGTAGGCTGCGCAGCAGGGAGGATTCTATGATGCGCAAGACTTTCGGCGTTCTGGCCGCGCTGCTGTGCCTGTCGCTGCCCGTGGCGGCGGCGGTGCCGGAGGCGGCTGCAACCTCTGGCCTGCTGTTCCGCGAGGGGCCGCTGCACGGCACCGGCCGCGCGGCGGTGCTGGGTTATTCGCGCGAGGTGACCAACGCGGCCAACCCCGAAGCGGCGGCGCGCGACACCGGCGAGGTGGCGATTTCCTTTGATGCGGCGATGGCCAACCTGCAGTTCGAACAGGGCGGCAAGCATCGCGGGCTGGGCAGTTTTCCCGCCAGCGTGGGCAACCCGATGATCATGGTGTTCTATGAAAGCGTGATCCGCGACATGGCGGAAACCGCTGGCGGCTCGCCCTTTTACATCCGCAACCGGGTGAAAGAGGCGCTGATGCAGCCGGCGGAAATCACCCGGGGCGAGGCGCGCCTTGGCGATGCGACGGTGCCGGTGCAGACGGTGACGTTGCGCCCCTTTGCCGATGATCCCAACCGCGACCGGATGCAGGGTTTTGGCGATCTGGAACTGCGGGTCACCATGTCGGACGCGGTGCCCGGCTGGTATCTGAGCCTTGTGGCCGAGGCGCCGGGCGCGGCGGGCTACCTGTCGGAACTGCGCTTTGACGGGGTCGTGCAATGATCCGCGCGCTGGTGCTTTGCGCGCTGCTGCCCGGCGCGGCGGCGGCGCAAAGCGTGGCCGAGCGGCTGAACGACTACCCCACCGAGGCGCGGGCCGATTACGTCTTTGCCTGCATGGCCGCCAACGGGCAGACACGCGACAGCCTGCGCCATTGCGCCTGTTCCATCGACGAGATCGCGTCGATCCTGCCCTATGATGCCTATGTCGAGGCGGAAACCGTGCTGTCCATGCGGCTGACCGGGGGCGAGCGCATGGCGGTATTCAACAGCGCCGTGGCCGCCAACACGCTGGTCGCGGATCTGCGCCGCGCCCAGG
>CAXICP010000164.1:0-7244 GCA_964022595.1 uncultured Salipiger sp. | reverse complement strand
CAGCGCGACACGGGTGAAATCGCCATGCTCGCCCGAGCGAACCTGCCCTACCGGGGCGGCGGCGGTCACGTTCGACAGGCAAAGCAGGGCGGTCGGCAGGACGTAGCGGATCATGCCGCCTCCTGGTTCACGGATTTAAGGGCCTCATCCAGGTCGATGAAGGTGGGCCGGAAATGGGCGGGGGTGTTCTGCCGCCCGACTTCGATGCAGATGTTCGTGGCGTGGTTGTGCAGGTTCGCAACCAGAACCTCGCGGATAAGCTGATAGAAATGCAGGTCTTCTTCGATCACGGCTTTGACCTTGGTCGCGAACGGGCCCATGAAGCCGTAGGCAAGAAACACGCCCAGGAATGTGCCGACCAGCGCGCCGCCGATCATCTTCCCCAGCACCTCGGGGGGCTGATCGATCGACGCCATGGTCTTGATGACCCCAAGAACGGCGGCGACGATCCCAAGGGCGGGCAGGCCGTCCGCCATGCTTTGCAGCGCGTGGTTCGAATGCATCCGGTGGTGTTCCAGCGCCTCGATCCGCTTGTCGAGCACCTCTTCCACCTGGTGCGGATCGTCGTAGTTCATCGACATAGACCGCATCGTGTCGCAGATCAGTTCGACAGCGATCGAGTCGCTCTGAATCTTGGGGTATTTCGAAAAGATCGACGATTCGGAGGGCGATTCGACATGTTCCTCGATCGCCACGGGGCTTTGGCGGGCAAGCCGGATCAGTTCGAACAGCAGGCACAGCAGGTCGCGGAAGTCCGAAGGCTTCCATTTCGCGCCCTTGAAGACCTTGCCGATGTCCTGGACCGTGTGTTTGACCACGCCCATGTCGTTGCCGATCAGGAATGTCCCCAGCGCGGCCCCGCCGATCATCATCATTTCGAATGGAAGCGCTTTCAGGATGATTCCCATCTTGCCGCCCGCAAGGACGTAACCGCCGAAAACCATGACGAAAATCACGACAATCCCAATGATCCCCAACATAGGGCGACTCCTTCACCTGCGATGGGACGGACCTTAGACCGAGAGCGGTTAACAAAGACTGTCCGACAATGGGCTTCCGGACCGATATCTGAGGCGGGTTTTCGCAGGGCGCGGAATGCGGCCGCGCGAAAGACAAGGCGTTGCCGGGCAAAAAATTGTGGCCTGTCAAACCGGCACACACAAACCGCGAATTGAAAGTGTGATGGCTGGCGGTTTTGGCATGTTGTTAACGCGCGCCCCCTAAAGGTCGATGAAAGATCCGCGTTCTATGCGGATTCTCCGGCGACGTTTGCCGGCCCGGGGCGCTTTGCGTCCGGACTTCCGACCAATGCGACCGGCAAGGGGATGAACGGCGATGAAACTTGCAACCGGATTCGGCCTGAGAACATCGATTTCACGCCAGCTTGTGGCGGCTTTCGGCGCCGGGCTTGTTGCTGCGATTGTCCTTGGAATCATCTGCCAATACGGGGTTCAAAGCGTGTCCTCGCGTATCGAGGCGGCTGCGAATGACAGTCTTCCCAAGGTCACGGAAATGGCGGCGCTGGCGACGGTCGCATCGCGGATGGAAACTGATCTGGTGACCATTTTCCAAGCCGGCGGCGATGCTGATGAAGGGATCTCGCTGCTCGCATCCGAGGTTGCGCACCTTCAGGATCTGATCGACGAGCCTCAGGAAACGCCGCTGCAACAGGTGCTGAACCGGATTGCGGCAGATGTCGAGATGCTTGCCGGGATCCAGTCCGCGAACCGCGCCATGCAGGTTCAAGCCGCCGACGAAATGCTGGCGCTGCCACAGTTCATGGATGGCATCTGGCAAAGCAATGGCGAATACATCGCCACCTTGTCCAGGGCCGCGCGGTTCGATGACTTCGGCGGCGTGCTTCTTGATCCCGCGGCGACTCCGTTCGCCTTGTGGCGCGCGGGGATAACGGATGTGGACCCGGCGCTCGCCCCCGCGATCGACCGTTACGCCGCCGCGGAATCCGCGATGATCGTCTTTGCCAGGGACGAAATCGCCAGCAACGCGCGCCGCCCGATGATCAGGCTGGCGCAGCTGCGCACCGATCTTTTGCCGGAAGTGCAGACCGCGCTGACAGCGCTGCGTGACGATGCGCGGACCCGCATGGAAGCGCTGGAAACCCAGCGCGAGGCGACGCTGTCGGACCTGCGGTACTCGCTTGAGCTTTTCAGCGACGAAATTACGACCGCGCGCGAAGCGGCAATCGACGCCATGCGCGATTCGGTTGCCGCCGCGGGCGAACAGGCCGAAAAGGTGCAGCGGATCACTTGGATCGCGCTTGCCGCCGTCGCCGCCGGGGCGCTTCTGGCGGGCTATGCCATCATCGCGCGCATCGGGCGGCCTCTGCGCGGCATTCATATGACGCTCGACGCGCTTGCCCAGGGCAAGGAGGCGGCGGATATACCGTGGATCCGCCGGAAGGACGAAATCGGCGCCATCTCGCGCTCGGTCGCCGATTGCCGAGACGCAGCGCCTGAAGCAGGAAGAAGAACGCGCCATCGCGCTGCAAGCCCAGGCGGTCGACCGGCTTGCTACCGGCATGGCGGCGATCGCGGCCGGAGATCTGACCTGTCGCATCGATGAACCCTTCACGGGAAATTACGACCGGCTGCGCAACGACTTCAACGCAACCGTCGACATCCTGAATGGGCTAGTGGGCGAAGTTGTCGAAGATGCACGCGACATCCACTCGCGCGCGGTGGAAATCGCAACCGGATCAAGCGATCTTGCCCGGCGCACCGAAAACCAGGCGGCCACCCTTGAAGAGACGGCCGCCGCGATGGACCAGATGACGGCTTCGGTCCGGCAGGCTGCATCCGGGGCGGCGCGGGTCGAAACCATGGTGTCCACCGTCTGCGAAGATGCGCAGCGCCGGGGGCAGGTCGTGGACCAGGCCGTCACGGCGATGTCGGGGATCAAGAAGTCGTCGGACGAGATCAGCAGCATCACCGGGCTTATCGACGAAATCGCGTTCCAGACCAACCTGTTGGCGCTGAACGCCGGGGTAGAAGCCGCTAGGGCGGGCGAGGCCGGGCGCGGCTTTGCCGTGGTTGCCTCCGAAGTGCGGTCGCTGGCGCAGCGGTCATCGGACGCGGCGAACGACATCAAGACGCTGATCAACAGCAGTATCGAGCAGATCGATTCCGGCGTGGCCCTGGTGGATCAGACCGGCGATGCGCTGTCGCAAATCATCGCGCAGATCCGCGAGATCGCGCGGCCCATCGCGGAAATCGCGACGGGTGCGACCCAGCAATCCGTGGGCCTTGGCGAAATCAACACCGGTGTCGGCCAGCTTGACCAGGTGACTCAGCAGAACGCGGGCATGGTCGAACAGACAACCGCCGCTTCGGCCGAGTTGCAGGAAAAGGCGACCCACCTGGCGGGCCTGGTTCGAAAGTTCCGCCTGGAGGATGACCTTGCCGCGCCGGGGGCCCCGGGCGCTTCGGATTGGGCCGACCCTGCAGCGGAGGATACCGAGGCGGAACCGGTTCGAATGGTCGCGCAGGGCTAGGCTCAATCATCCCGGGGCAAAATGCCCATCTTCGTGCGGTGATGACGGGCTCGGGGATGCCCGCCTGCCGCTTCTTGCGCCCCTGCCGTGGAAAACGCTGGATTTGCCGTGGCCGCGTCATAGGTATCGCCATGAGAAACGTCTGCCACGAACCGTAGTTCAGCCGCCAGAATGCTGACCGCCGGTGCGACAAGGGAGTTTTCTGAATCATGGCCGCCTTCGTGCCCCCGACGGTGTCGTCTCCCGGCAAGCCGCTTGGCATTCTGCCAAGCCTGCGCGCAGCGCGGCGGAATGTGCTTGGGATCATTCCCGCCATCGCCTATGCGCAGCCGATCGTGACGGGCCGCACCGGCCCCGCGCGCTGGCACATGATCCAGGGCCCCGAGGGGATGAAGCAGATCTTTCAGACCAACGTCGGCAATTATCCCAAATCCGAGGTGATGATCCGCATGTTGCGCCCGGCGGTGGGCAACAGCCTGTTCACTTCCGAAGGCGCGGCCTGGCGCTGGCAGCGGCGCGCCATCGCCCCGGTCTTTGCCGCGCGCAATGTCGAGGCGCTTGCCCCCGTGATGACGGCGACGGCGGATCGGGCCGCCGACAGGCTTGCCGCCTCGGGCGGGCGGGCAGAGCTGGTGCGCGAGATGCTGTCGGCCACCTTCGATGTCATCTGCGATGTCGCCCTGTCGGGGCGCGAACATTTCGACGCCGAGGTCTACGGTGACGCGATCACCCGCTATTTCCTGACCGTCGGCCGGGCCTCGCTGCTGGATTTCCTGGAGGTGCCGCCCTGGGTCCCACGCCCGGGCGAGTTTCTGGGCCGCAACGCGGTCAGGACAATGCACAGCATGGTGGCAGCCGCGATCGAGGATCGGCGCAAATCCGGGGCCGGCGCGCAGGACGATCTGCTGGACCACATGCTGAAGGCGACGGACCCGCAAAGCGGGCGCACCATGTCGCCGCAAGAGCTTTTGCACAACATGCAGTTCTTCATCGTCGCGGGGCACGAAACCACGGCGCTTGCGCTGAGCTGGGCGCTTTACCTGCTGGCGAACGACCCCGAAGCGCAGGACCGCGCGCGGTGCGAGGCGCAAGGCGTGCTGGGCACCCGCGCCGCCGGCGCTGCGGACCTGGACGCGATGCCCTATGGCGCGCAGGTGCTGGATGAAACCATGCGGCTGTATCCCCCGGTCGGGTTTCTTGCCCGCAACGTGCTGGACGATGACCGGATCTATGGCCGCGACATCCGCGCGGGCGAGACGGTGTTCGTCAATATCTGGTCGATGCAGCGCCATAAGGATTACTGGACCGATCCCGACAGCTTCGATCCCGGACGGTTCGCCGCCGATGCCAGGGCGACGCGCAGCCGCTATCTTCACCTGCCGTTCGGCGCCGGACCGCGCGTCTGTGTCGGGGCGAATTTCGCGATGATGCAGGCGCGGATCATCCTTGCCACGCTGCTGACGCGCTTTCGGTTTGGCCCCGGCGGGTCGGACCCGCAGCCCGTGATGCACATGACCGTGCGGCCAGAACCGGGCATCACCCTGACGGTGACACCGCTGTGATCCGGGCATGAAAAAGGGGGCCGCGTGGCCCCCTTTGGTATCGCTTCGCTCGCGCCTGCGTCAGCCGCCGAAATCGTCCAGCATGATGTCTTCGCGGTCGACCCCGAGATCGAGCAGCATGTTGATGACCGACTGGTTCATGATCGGCGGGCCGCACATGTAAAATTCGCAATCCTCGGGCGCCGGGTGGTTCTTGAGGTATTCCTCGTACAGCACGTTGTGGATGAACCCGGTGTAGCCGGTCCATTCATCCTCGGGAAGAGCATCGGACAGGGCGACGTGCCATTCGAAGTTGGGGAATTCCGCCGCAAGCTGGTCGAAATCCTCGACAAAGAACATCTCGCGCCTGGACCGCGCTCCGTACCAGAAGGTGATCTTGCGGTCGCGGTTTTCCAGCCGCTTGAGCTGGTCGAAGATGTGGCTGCGCATCGGGGCCATGCCCGCGCCGCCGCCGATGAACACCATTTCCTTGTTGGTGTCCCGGGCGAAGAATTCGCCGAAGGGGCCGGATATGGTGACCTTGTCGCCGGGCTTGAGGTTGAAGATGTACGACGACATCTGCCCCGGCAGGATGCCCTGCGATCCGGGCGGCGGCGAGGCCACGCGCACGTTCAGCATGATCAGCCCCTTTTCATCGGGGTAGTTGGCCATGGAATAGGCGCGTTCCAGCGGCTCTTGGACGACCGATTCATACTGCCACAGGTTGAACTTGTCCCAGTCGGGGCGATATTCCTCGGCGATGTCGAAGTCCTTGTAGGACAGCTTGTGCGCCGGGGCCTCGATCTGGATGTAGCCGCCGGCGCGGAAGTTCACGTCTTCGCCTTCGGGCAGTTCCAGCACCAGGTTCTTGATGAAGGTCGCGACGTTTTCGTTGGAACGCACGGTGCATTCCCACTTCTTGACGCCGAAGACCTCTTCGGGGACCTCGATCTTCATGTCCTGCTTGACCGCGACCTGACAGGACAGGCGGTCGCCGCAGGCGGCTTCGCGCTTGGTGATGTGGGTTTCCTCGGTCGGCAGGATCGACCCGCCGCCTTCGAAGATGCGCACCCGGCACTGCGCGCAGGTGCCGCCGCCGCCGCAGGCGGAGGGCACGAACAGCTTCTGTTCGGCCAGCGTCTGCAACAGCTTGCCGCCCGCCGGGACCGAGATGGTTTTCTCACCGTTGATGGTGATGTTGACGTTGCCCGAGGACACCAGTTTCGAACGCGCGGCGATGATGACGGCCACCAGCGCAAGCACGATCAGGGTGAACAGGAACACGCCAAGAGAGAAGGTGATCACGTCCGGGACTCCTTCAGAGTTTGACGCCGCTGAACGACATGAAGGCCATGGCCATCAGTCCAGCGGTGATGAAGGTGATGCCGAGCCCCTGCAGACCGTCGGGAATGTCCGAGTATTTCAGCTTTTCGCGCACGCCCGCCATGGCGGTGATGGCCAGCGCCCAGCCAAAGCCCGACGACACGCCATAGGTCAGCGCCTCGGGGAAGGCATAGGCGCGTTCCACCATGAACAGCGAGCCGCCAAGGATGGCGCAGTTCACCGTGATCAGCGGCAGGAACACACCCAGCGCGTTGTAGAGCGGCGGGAAATACTTATCGAGCACCATTTCCAGGATCTGCACCAGCGCGGCGATCACCCCGATATACGAGATCAGGCCAAGGAAGGTCAGGTCGACATCGGGAAAGCCCGCCCAGGCCAGCGCGCCGGGGGCAAGCAGGTGGGTCAGGATCAGGTTGTTGGCCGGAACCGTGATCGTCTGAACGACCATGACCGAAATCCCAAGGCCCATCGCGGTCGAGATCTTTTTCGACACGGCGATGAAGGTACACATGCCCAGGAAGAACGACAGCGCGAGGTTTTCGACAAAGATCGCCTTCACGGCGAGGGATACGAGCCCTTCCATCAGTGTGCCTCCACCGTCTGGATCTTGTATTCACGGTCTTCCTGCTGGCGGGGCTTCCAGGTGCGCAGCGCCCAGATCAGCAGCCCGATCACGAAGAAGGCCGAGGGCGGCAGCAGCAGCAGCCCGTTGGGCACGTACCAGCCGCCGTTGTTCACCGTCGGCAGGATGGTCAGGCCGAACAGCGAGCCGGACCCGAACAGTTCGCGCACCACGCCGACGGTCATCAGGATCAGCCCGTAGCCCATGCCGTTGCCGATGCCGTCGA
>CAXICP010000163.1:0-7249 GCA_964022595.1 uncultured Salipiger sp. | reverse complement strand
AATACCCGAGGGTATTTCCCGCCCCTGTAGCGTTCAATTCGGCGGCTTATTGCGCAGCGACGGACTCGGGATCGGCAAGCGCAACGATATCCATCATGATCGTGTTCAGGACGAAATCCTTGGGGGTATAGACCCGGGCGACTCCCATCGCGGCAAGGCGCCTTGCATCCTCTTCGGGAATGATCCCGCCCACGACCACGGGCACATGCCCAAGCCCTTCGCTGCGCAGCCGGTCCATCAGGTCTTCGACCAGGGGAATATGGCTTCCCGAAAGAATGGAAAGCCCGACGACATGCGCGCCGGATCTGGCGGCAGAGACGATCTGTTCGGGGGTCAGGCGAATGCCCTCGTAATCGATTTCCATTCCGCAATCGCGGGCCCGAAAGGCAATCTGTTCGGCGCCATTGGAATGGCCGTCAAGGCCGGGCTTGCCGACAAGAAAGCGCAGGCGGCGGCCCAGCCGGTCGCTGACCGCATCCACCGCCCTGCGGATGTCATCCAGCCCCTCGGTCTTGTTCGACACGGCGCGCGACACGCCGGTGGGGCCGCGGTATTCGCCGTGCACCGCGCGCATCTGCTGCGCCCATTCGCCGGTGGTCGCGCCCGCCTTCGCGGCGCGGATCGACGCTGGCATGACGTTGCGTCCCTCGGCGGCGGCGGCGCGCAGATCGGCCAGCGCGGCCTGAACCTGCGGCTCGTCCCGATCGGCGCGCCAGGCGTTCAGCCGGTCGATCTGTTCCTGTTCGACCGCCGGGTCGACCACCATGATGCCGCCGTCCTCGCCCATCAGCGGAGAGGGTTCGCCCTCGGTCCACTTGTTGACCCCGACCACGATGGTTTCGTTCCGTTCGATCCGGTTCAGCCGCTCGGCGTTCGAATCGACCAGCCGCGATTTCATGTAGTCGATCGCCCCGATCGCCCCGTCCATGGCTTCGATATTGGCCAGCTCGGCGCGCGCGTCCGCCTTCAGCGTGGCGACCTTGGCATCCACGGCCGGATTGCCGTCGAACAGATCGCCATATTCCAGCAGGTCGGTTTCATAGGCCAGGATCTGCTGCATCCGCATAGACCACTGCTGATCCCAGGGGCGGGGCAGGCCAAGCGCCTCGTTCCAGGCCGGAAGCTGCACCGCGCGGGCGCGGGCGCGTTTGGACAGGGTCACCGCCAGCATCTCGATCAGGATGCGGTAGACGTTGTTTTCCGGCTGCTGCTCAGTCAGGCCCAGCGAGTTCACCTGCACGCCATAACGGAACCGGCGGAACTTGGGGTCTTCTACGCCGTAGCGGGTGCGGCAGATCTCATCCCACAGATCCACAAAGGCGCGCATCTTGCACATCTCGGTCACAAATCGGATGCCCGCGTTGACGAAAAAGCTGATGCGCCCGCAAAGCGCCGGGAAATCCTCGGGGGCGACGCGGGGGCGAAGTTCGTCAAGCACGGCGATGGCGGTGGCAAGCGCAAAGGCCAGTTCCTGTTCGGGCGTCGCGCCGGCCTCTTGCAGGTGGTAGGAACACACGTTCATCGGGTTCCACCTGGGCACATTGGTATAGCAGTATTCCGCGACGTCCCCGATCATCTTGAGCGACGGTTTGGGCGGGCAGATATAGGTGCCCCGGCTGAGGTATTCCTTGATCAGATCGTTCTGCACCGTGCCTTGCAGCCTGGTGACATCCGCGCCCTGTTCTTCGGCCACCGCGATATACAGCGACAGCAGCCAGGGAGCGGTCGCGTTGATCGTCATCGACGTATTCATCTGTTCAAGCGGGATGTCCTGAAACAGCGCGCGCATGTCGCCCAGGTGGCACACGGGCACGCCGACCTTGCCGACCTCGCCGCGGCTGAGAACGTGGTCGCTGTCGTACCCGGTCTGGGTCGGCAGGTCGAAAGCCACCGACAGACCGGTCTGACCGCGCGCAAGATTGCTGCGGTAAAGCGCGTTCGAGGCGCGCGCGGTGGAATGTCCGGCATAGGTACGGATCAGCCAGGGGCGGTCGCGGGTCGTGTCGGTCATGGCTGCGGTCTCCTCACGAGGCGGGATTCTTTGGGCAAGCATCTTGCGCCGTGTGATTGATATTGGAAATATTATGTCTCGTCAATTCGCCGCAGCGCGGCGACGGCAATCCGCGTTCGCCAGGCGGCGGGGCCCTGCGATCGTTGGGCGCGAGCGAAGTTTCTGCATCCGCTCGGTCATAAAATTACAAAAGAGATATTGAATATGTTGCAATCTTTCGCGGCGAAAGCTATCTCACCGAGGTAAGGGGCCGCGATTCTGCGCTGCGGCGTCCCGAACGAAGACAACGGATTCAATTGGATCGCGTGAGAGAAAGGAGGCCCCGATGGCTCTGGATACGCAAACCGGGATCGCGCCCTACGAGGCGCCACAGAAAGACCTCTACGAAATCGGTGAAATGCCGCCGCTCGGCTATGTGCCGAAAAAGATGTACGCTTGGGCCATCCGCCGCGAGCGTCACGGCGAGCCGGACAAGTCCTTCGAAAAAGAGGTGGTCGATACCTGGCAGGTCGACAGCCACGAGGTGCTGGTCCTGGTGATGGCCGCCGGGGTCAACTACAACGGCGTCTGGGCCGGGCTTGGCGTGCCGATTTCTCCGTTCGACGTGCATGGCGCGGATTTCCACATTGCGGGGTCCGATGCGTCCGGCATCGTCTGGGCGGTGGGCGACAAGGTCACCAGCTGGAAGGTCGGCGACGAGGTCGTGATCCATTGCAACCAGGACAACGGCGACGACGAGGAATGCAACGGCGGCGATCCGATGTTCTCGCCCACGCAGCGGATCTGGGGCTATGAAACCGGCGACGGCTCGTTCAGCCAGTTCACCCGCGTGCAGGCCCAGCAGCTGATGCCGCGGCCCAGGCATCTGACCTGGGAAGAATCGGCCTGCTACACGCTGACGCTGGCCACCGCCTACAGGATGCTGTTCGGGCACCACCCGCATGAATTGAAGCCCGGGCAAAACGTGCTGGTCTGGGGCGCGTCGGGGGGCCTTGGGTCCTATGCGATCCAGCTGATCAACACGGCGGGCGCGAACGCCATCGGGGTCATTTCCGAAGAGGACAAGCGCGATTTCGTGCTGGGGCTTGGGGCCAAGGGTGTCATCAACCGCAAGGATTTCAACTGCTGGGGGCAGATGCCCACGGTGAACACGCCCGAATACAACACCTGGCTGAAAGAGGCGCGCAAGTTCGGCAAGGCGATCTGGGACATCACCGGCAAGGGGGTCAGCGTCGACATGGTGTTCGAACACCCGGGCGAGGCGACGTTCCCGGTGTCGTGCCTTGTCTGCAAGAAGGGCGGCATGGTGGTGATCTGCGCCGGCACCACCGGGTTCAACTGCACCTTCGACGTGCGCTACATGTGGATGCACCAGAAGCGCCTGCAGGGCTCGCATTTTGCCCATCTCAAGCAGGCGGCTTCGGCCAACCGGCTGATGGTGGAACGCCGGCTTGATCCCTGCATGTCCGAGGTGTTCGAATGGGATCAGATCCCCGCCGCGCACATGAAGATGCTGCGCAACCAGCACAAGCCGGGCAACATGGCGGTGCTGGTCCAGGCGCCCAGGACCGGTTTGCGCACCTTTGAAGAGGCTTTGGCGGCCCGTACTTAACCTAGCGTTCAGGAATCGCCTGCTATGGATGTTCGCGGATCGTTCCAACGGTCCGCGGACATCTTGCGTTACAGGGCTGTGGATATGGTGGTCAACAGGTTGGAAAACACCCCCTCACTATTTCTGGGGAGTTGGAATCCGTGAATTTCTTACCGAACTGCCACATGCTATAGTTGATCTTAACGCTTTGTTAATTCTCCAAGGGGAAGGCTAGCCATGAGAAATGACTGGATCATCGACGTCCTGACGGATCTGAAGACTTTTGCACGTGCCAACGCGCTGAACGCGCTGGCCGAGCAGCTCGACGAGGCACAGCTCGTCGCGCAGGTTGAAATCGCGTCCGGCGTCGAAGGGGGCGCCTTTGGGCTTTGCAGAGAACTTTCCCGGCACGGACGGGCTACTGGAACAGCTTGAACAATCTTCGAAGCCCGAAGATTTTCAAGCTGTCAGCGTCGCGCTCAGGGACCATTTCGCGATAGACCATCTGGTCTATCATTGGGTCAGCGCAGACGGGGAACAGTTCGGCTGCGGAACCTACGATCCGGTCTGGGTCCAGCGCTACGTCGACAAGGGATACCTGCGGATCGATCCGGTGATCCAGGGGTGCTACCAGCGATTCCACCCGGTGGACTGGAAGCGGCTTGACTGGTCATCCAAGGCGGCGCGGGCGTTCCAGAAGGATGCGATCGCCCATGGCGTCGGGAACCAGGGCTATTCGATTCCGATCCGGGGGCCGAACGGGCAGTTCGCGCTCTTCAGTCTAAGTCACAATTGCGATGATGAAACCTGGCAATTGTTCACCGAAAGCAATCGGCGCGAACTGATTCTCATCTCGCATGCCTTCAACCAGAAGGCGCTGGAACTGGAACCGGGGCGCAAGCCCGAACCGGCCCAGCCTCTCAGCCCGCGCGAGGTGGAAGCGATGACCCTGCTTGCGGTGGGCTACAGCCGGGCGCAGGTGGCCGAGACGCTCAGCATCTCGGAGCACACGCTGCGGGTCTACATCGAAAGCGCCCGCTTCAAGCTGGGCGCCATGAACACCACCCACGCCGTTGCGCGCGCGCTGTCGCGCGGGCTGATCGTGGTGTGAACAGCGAACCCGCCGGGGCTGCCCAGAGGGGCGGCCCGGGCGCTGCGACGGTTAACGCTCTGCCTGTATTCTGATTTCGTTAACCTTACCGCGCGGTCCGGTTCCATCCGGTTAAATCGACCGCCCGGACCACTTTGCTTCGATTAACCGTGCTTGCGCAGTCTGTCCCTATCGGACGACACGGGAGACACGACATGATCCGCTACATCTACGCAAACCAGCTTCACCAGTTTCCGCTTCTGCGCGACACCATGTTCCGCGACCGCGCGGACCAGTTCAAGACCCGCCTCGGCTGGGATGTCAGCGTCGACGCGAATGGCTTCGAGCGTGACGAATACGACGATCTGAACCCGCTTTACGTCGTCTGGGAAAAGGCCGACGGCACCCATGGCGGGTCGATGCGGCTGCTTCCGACCGTCGGGCGCTGCATGGTCAACGAGCATTTCCTGAACCTTACCGACGGGGTGCATATCGAAAGCCCGATCATCTGGGAATGCACCCGGTTCTGCCTTGCGCGCAACACCGACCCCGGCGCGGCGGCGGCGCTGATGCTTGCGGGCGGCGAGGTGATGAAGGGCTTTGGCGTCGAACATTACGTCGGTGTGTTCGATGCCCGCATGGTGCGCATCTACAAGCGGATCGGCGCATCGCCCGAGGTGCTTGGCAGCCAGGGCGAAGGGCGCGAGCGCATTTCCGTTGGCCTGTGGGAATTCAGCGCACAGGCACAGGCGCGCGTCGCCGCAAGCGCGGGTATCGCGCCGGAACAGTCGCGCGGCTGGTTCGAGGCGGCGTTCGGCGCCCCCGTAACCGCGCAGGTTTCCGTCGCGGCCTGACCAACCGAATCGGGCGAATCGCGGG
Source organism: uncultured Salipiger sp. (assembly GCA_964022595.1). Classification (GTDB taxonomy): domain Bacteria; phylum Pseudomonadota; class Alphaproteobacteria; order Rhodobacterales; family Rhodobacteraceae; genus Salipiger. The sequence goes on along the minus strand of CAXICP010000163.1, from coordinate 1,678 downwards.
CGCCTCATGTCTGGCGCCCGCCCGCGGGGGCGGGTAGGGTGCGCCGCATGGATTTGCCCGCGCTGACATTCTCTGACGACCAGGCCGAAGCCTGGGACCGCGTGGCCCAGATGCTGCGGGGCGCCGGGGTCGATATCGACGAAGGCGTCTGCCACCCCGAGGGCGAAGGCCCGCCGCGCGTGATGGCGCTGATGGGCAAGGCCGGATCGGGCAAGACGCTGCTTCTGTCCGAGTTGTGCAAGGCGTTGCAAGCCTCGGGTGCCGAAATCGTCTCGGGCGATTACGAAAGCCGCAAGCTGCTGGAAAAGCGTAGCTTTGCCGTGCTGGCGCCGACCAACAAGGCCGCAAGCGTGCTGCGTATGCGCGGCGTACCGGCGACGACGATCCACCGCATCATCTACACGCCGGTTTACGATCCCGAATACGAACGCATCGCCGAATGGCTGATGGGGGAGGGCGAAAAACCCGAAATCGAAGATCTGGGCGAGGATGCGCTGGACCGTGCCCTTGCCAGCTTTCAGACCCACAAATCGGTGCCGGCGGCGCTTGCGGCGGCGGGTTTGCGGGGCAGCGATTTCATCACCGGCTGGAAGCGGCGCGAAGAGCCGCTGGACATCGGCTTTGTCGACGAGGCTTCGATGCTTGACGACAAGCAGTTCGAGGACCTGCGCGAGATCTTTCCCAACCTCGTGCTGTTTGGCGATCCGGCGCAGCTGGCGCCGGTGAACCAGTCGGGCAAGATGGTGTTCGACGGCATCCCCGAAGAAGACACCATCGAACTGCACCGGATTCACCGCCAGCAGGCCGAAAGCCCGATCCTGGACCTGGCCCATGCGCTGGCCGACCCGGCGCTGGAATTTCACGATTTCGAACGCATGGTCGAAGAAAAGGCCGCGCAGGATGACCGCGTGGTCTGGGCCAGCCGGGTCGAGGTTGACCTGATGGCGCGCTCGCCGGTTCTGGTGTGGCGCAACGCCACGCGCATCCGCCTGATCCACGCGTTCCGCAACGTGTTCGACGCGCCCGAAACCGAATTGCTGCCCGGAGAGCCGCTGATCTGCGACGGGCTTGAACTGCCTCTCAAACATCGCAAGAAACGGCTCGACCTTGAAGCGCGCGGCCTGATCAAGGGCGCGCAGGTGGTGTACCTTGGGCCGGGCAAGCGGCCCGGATTCTCGCGGCTGCATGTGATGGGGGCGGCGGATCCGCAGGTGTCGGCGGCGTCCATCGTCAAGATCGAAAAGCCGGACGAGGCCGAACCGTTCATCCCCTTCGCCGCGCGCATGGGTGCGACCTTTCTGCACGGCGCGGCGGTGACGATCCACAAGGCGCAGGGTTCGCAGTGGGAACAGGTGCAGCTTTTCGCGCCCGATCTTTATGCGGCGGCGCGCATGGGCCGCGTGGAAGCGGGCCAGCCCCTGTGGAAGCGGCTGGCCTATGTCGCGATCACGCGGGCGTCCGAGCGGCTGTACTGGGTGGTGCGGCCCAGGTTGTCGCGCCCCACCGGGCCGCTGCGTGTCGACGACCTGAAGGCGCCCGCCGCGCCGTTGACACTGGAACAGGAAGAGGTTTCGCAATCGTGAGCGACATCACCGACCCGCCAAGCGGCTTTGCGCAGCTGCTGGGCTATGACCTTGTGGACTGGCGCGACGGGTACGCCCGCTACGAGCTGGACATC
>CAXICP010000162.1:0-7254 GCA_964022595.1 uncultured Salipiger sp. | reverse complement strand
CGCGCTATACATCGAGGCCCGCGATCACTGCGAATCCGTGCGCGATTACGTGTCCAAGGATCTGTTCGAAGAACTGATCGCGGATGAGGAAGGCCATATCGACTTCCTCGAAACCCAGCTTGATCTTTACGCCCGGCTGGGCGACGGAGGCTACGCGCAAGTCAATGCCACGCCCATGTCCGAGGCGGAATAAGGCGATCCTCTGCGCCGCCCTGCTTTGGGGCGGCGCGGCTCTGGCGGCGGAAACACCCGGGCAGGGCGCCCTGCCATCGGCCCCCGACGATCCCCATCTTGATGCCGCTGCGCGCACCCCCGCCGAACGCGCCCGCATCGCGGACGTGATCGCGCCGCCTTCCGATTTCACCAAGCCCGAACCGTACGAGGCGCGCCCCGCCGGCGCCGCCACCGTTCCTGCCGTGACCGGCGCGCATGTCTTTGCCCAGCCCTCTGCCGGGATCGTTGGCGATGCGCGCATGACATGGCACCTGGGCGAGGCGCTGTTCGACAAGCTTTGGGTGCCCTCGCCCTCGTCCACCCGTGGTTCTGACGGGCTGGGGCCGCTTTACAATGCGCGCAGCTGTCAGGGCTGCCATATCCGCGACGGGCGTGGCCATGTGCCCGATGCGGACGGGGCGGTGTCGATGTTCCTGCGCGTGTCCGTGCCCGCCGATCCCGGCGCCGACATGCCCGCCATCGCCGACTGGATCGCCACCCGGCCAGACCCGGTCTATGGCGGACAGTTGCAAGATTTCGGCGCCATCGGGCACCGCGCCGAATACCGCCTTGATGTCAGTTATCGCGACATTGCCGTGCCGCTGTCGGGCGGCGAAACCGCGTGGCTGCGCGCGCCCAGCTACACCGCCGCCGACCTTGGCTACGGCCCGCTGGCCAAAGGCGCAATGCTAAGCCCCCGCGTGGCGCCGCAGATGATCGGCCTTGGCCTGCTCGAAGCGATCCCCGCGGCGGATATCCTTGCCCGCGCCGATCCTGACGATGCGGATGGCGATGGCATCTCGGGCCGCGCGGCGCTGGTGCCGTCGATCGAACATGGTCGCCCGATGCTGGGCCGCTTTGGCTGGAAGGGCGGCGAGGCGACGCTGCGCGAGCAGACGGCGGCGGCGTTTTCCGGCGATATCGGCATTTCCACCGCGCTGCACCCGGCGCCCTGGGGGGATTGCACCGCCGCGCAGGGGGCCTGCCGGGGCGCGCGCCATGGCACCGACGCCAACGGCGCCGAAATCCCGGGCGATGCCTTCGATGCGGTGGTCCATTACGTGCGCAACCTTGGCGTGCCCGCCCGGCGCGCGCCCGGCGATGCGACCGTGCTGCACGGCAAGCGCGTGTTCCACGACACCGGCTGCGCTGCCTGTCACACGCCAAAGCACGTCACCGCGCGCCTGCCGGACCAACCCCGGCAAAGCTTCCAGCTGATCTGGCCCTTCACCGACCTGCTGCTGCACGACATGGGCGACGGGCTTGCCGACAATCGCCCCGAGGGCCGCGCCACGGGCCGCGAATGGAAAACCCCGCCGCTGTGGGGGATCGGCTTGACCGGGCAGGTGTCGGGACATACCCAGTATCTTCATGACGGCCGCGCGCGCTCGCTGCTGGAAGCCGTGCTCTGGCACGGCGGCGAGGCACGGGCGCAGCGCGATGCGGTCGTCTCGATGCCGCCCGCCGACCGCGATGCCCTGATCCGCTATCTGGAAAGTCTTTGATCCATGCGCCACCTGCTTCTGATCGCCGCGCTTGCCGCCAGCCCCGCTTATGCCGGCGTGCCCGAGGCGCTGGACACCGTCATCCTGCCCGGGTTCGCGGAATTCGCCGAGGCGACGAAGGCGCTGTCGGTGGCCGCCGGCGCCGATTGCACCGCCGATGCGATCGACGCCCCCTGGAACGCCGCCTTCGATGCCTGGACCCGGATCGGTGACATCCGCATCGGCCCGTCGGAAACCGGCGCGCTGTCCGTCGCCTTCTGGCCCGACACGCGCGGCTTCACGCCCCGCGTGCTTGGCAACCTTATCGAAGCCGAGGCCGAGGTGGGCACCGATCCCGAAGCCTTTGCCGAGGCGTCGATCGCCGCGCGCGGGCTTTTCGCGCTGGAACGCATGATCCACGATCCCGATTTCAACGCCTACCGGCAGGGCAGCTATGCCTGCACGCTGGTGCAGACCATCGCGGCGGAACTGGCCGACCAGGGCGCCGCGCTTGATGCCGGCTGGGACGGGTTCGCGCAGGTGCTGCAAAGCGCCGGGGCCGAGGGCAACACGCGCTATCTTTCGCCGGGCGAAGCGACCGGCGCGCTGTATACCCAGCTGCTCGGCAGCCTTGAGTTCACCGCCGACAGCCGCCTTGGGCGCCCGCTTGGCACCTTCGATCGCCCGCGCCCCAGCCGGGCCGAAGCCTGGCGCGCGGGGCGCTCGCTGCGCAACGCGTTGCTGAATGCCGACGCCGCCGTGGCGCTGGCGCGCGCGATCGCGGGGTTCGATCTGCCGCAGACCGATGCCGCCCTGGAACGGCTGCACGCGGCGGCGGAAAAAGTCGAGGACCCGGCGTTCCAGGACATCGAAGACCCCCAGGCCCGGCTGCGCGTCGAGATTGTGCAACAGCATGTGCGCGCGCTGTCCGACACGATCGAGGCGGAACTTGGCGGCGCGCTGGGGCTGACCGCCGGGTTCAATTCGCAGGACGGAGACTGACGCCATGACCACCCGCCGCGCCTTCATCGCCAGCCTGCTTGCCGCCTCGGCCAGCCCCGCCGTGGGCTGGGCGGCGGTGGGCGATCCGGCCTATCTTGCGGCGGCAAGGCAGCGCGATGGCAGCTACATGCTGGCCGGGCTGCGCGAAGATGGCAGCGCCGCCTTCACCGTGCCGCTGCCCGGGCGCGGCCACGCGGCGGCGGCCCATCCCACCCGCGCCGAAGCGGTGGGGTTCGCCCGCCGCCCGGGCACCTACGCGGTGGTGATCGATTGCCGCGATGGCGCGGTGCTGCACCGGCTCAGCGCCCCGGATGAGCGGCAGTTCAACGGTCACGGCGTGTTTTCCCCCGATGGCGCGCTTCTTTACACCGCCGAACAGCGGGTCGCCGACAGCGAGGGGTTCATCGGGATCTGGGATGCCACGGCGAATTATGCCCGCATCGGGGAATTCGCCAGCCACGGCGTGGGGCCGCATGACATCCGGGTGATGCCCGACGGCGCAAGCCTGGTGATCGCCAATGGTGGCATCCAGACTGACCGCTGGGACCGGGCCAAGCTGAACATCGACGTGATGCGGCCCAGCCTTGTCTATGTGGACCTGTCGGGCGCGCTGCTGGAAAGGCGCGAGCTGCCCGACTTCCACCAGAATTCGATCCGCCACCTTGCGCTGCGCGCCGACGGGCTTGTCGGTTTCGCGATGCAATGGGAAGGCGAGCCGGGCTATGCGCCGCCGCTTCTGGCGCTGCACCGCCGGGGCGCGCCACTGGTCCTGTGCGAGGCACCGTTGCAGGATGAACTGGCGATGGAGGGCTACGCGGGCAGCGTGGCGTTTTCCGGCGAGGGCGGGGAAATCGCCATCACCTCGCCGCGCGGCGGGCGCATCCACCGGTTTTCGGACAAGGGGGCATTCCTGGGGGCGGTGTCGCGGGCGGATGTCTGCGGCCTTGCGCCCCACGCGGGGGGCTATGTCGCCAGCGACGGGCTGGGCGGCGTGCTTTTGCTGCAAGGGGACAGCGTGACGGCGCTGGCGCGCGCCGACGCCGCCTGGGACAACCATTTGGTGCCCATCCGGGGCTGATCGGCGCGCCGAGCGCCGGCCTCTGAAAGGCCGGCGCCGGTGTCTACTGGATGGCTTTGACGCCGCAATAGGCGGGGCCGAACCGCGCATAGGCCGCGTTCATCGCATCGGTCATCCCGGCGACGGGTTCAATGACCTCGCCGATCGCGGGGGCGGTCATGACCTGCTGTGGCGCCTCGCCGGTGGCGGCGATGCGGCCCAGCCGGGCGGCGCCAAGCGCGGCGCCGAATTCCCCGGCGCGGGGCAGGTGCAGCGGCACGTCCAGCACCGTCGCAAGCAGGCGCAGCCAGTAGCGCGACAGCGTGCCCCCGCCGATGGCAAGCAGCTGGTCCAGCCGCGCGCCGGTGCCCCGCAGCGCCTCGGCGCTGTCGCGCAGCCCGAAGCTGACGCCTTCCAGCACGGCGCGGGTCAGGTCATCGCGCGAGGTTTCCGCCCCGATCCCGGTGAACGCGCCCCGGATGTCCGCATCGTTGTGCGGCGTGCGCTCGCCCGACAGGTAGGGCAGGAACCGTTCGCGCCCCGGCGCGCGCAGGCAATCGCCCAGCGATGCCGTCAGCTCGGCCGGGCGGGCGCCGGTGATGCGGGCCAGCCAGTTCAGGCTGTCGGTGCAGCTAAGCATCACGCCCATCTGGTACCAGGTTCCGGGCACCGCGTGGCAGAAGCTGTGCAGCGCGGTTTCGGGCGACGGGCGATAGCCGTCGCGCGCCGCCAGCAGCACGCCCGATGTGCCCAGCGAGACGAATCCCTGCCCCTCGGACAGAACGCCGGTGCCGCAGGCCGCCGCGGCGTTGTCGCCCGCGCCGCCCGCGACGGCCACCGGCCCGACGCCCCATTGCGCCGCCAGTTCAGGGCGCAGCGTGCCCGCCCGTTCGCAGCCTTCGACAAGGCGGGGCATCTGGTCGCGCCGCATCCCGCCCGCCGCCAGCAGCGTTTCGGACCAGTCGCGCGCGCCGGTGTCGAACCAGCTTGTGCCCGCGCTGTCGGACATGTCGGCCACATGTTCGCCGGTCAGGTAGAGGTTCAGGAAGGCGGCGGGCAGCAGCACCTTTGCCACGCGGGCGAAATTGTCCGGCTCGGCGGATTTCATCCACAGCAGCTTGGGCGCGGTGAAGCCGGGAAACACGATATTGCCCGAAATCTCGCGCGCGCCGGGCGTGGCATCAAGGGCCGCCGCCTCGGCGTGCGCGCGGGTGTCGTTCCACAGGATGCAGGGCCGGATCACCCGGTCCGAGGCATCCAGCGTGACCGCCCCGTGCATGTGACCGGCCACGCCGATGCCCGCCAGCCCGGCCCATCCGGGCGAGGCGCGCAATTCGTCCACCGCGCCTTCCAGCGCGGCGATCCAGTCGGCGGGGTCCTGTTCGGACCACCCCGCGTGGGGGTGGGCCACCTCGTAATGGCGTTCGGCCGAGGCCAGCGGCGCGCCGCCGTCATCCGTCAGCAGCGCCCGCAAACCCGAGGTGCCAAGATCGATTCCGAGGTAGCTCATCGCGTCATGCCTTCACGTAGGCTTCAAGCGTGGACTGGACCCCGTCTTCCCAAAGCCGGCCCAGCCATTTCGCAAACACCGCGGCGAAGCGGTCATCCGAAGCCAGGTCGCCATAGACGCTGCGCTGTTCCAGCCAGGCCTGCGGGCGGGTGCGCGCCTGTTCTGACAGCGCGACAAGGCGGTCCCAGTCGGGATCGTTGGGTTCGATTTCGGCGCCGTCTTCGGTCCGGCCCGCGCAATAGCGGCACCAGAGCGCCGATTCCAGCGCAAGCCCGTCGATCGATGCGCCGGTTTTCAGCGCATCGGCGATGACCGGCACGATGAATTTCGGCTGCCGGTTGGACCCGTCAAAGCACAGGCGGCGCAGGGTGTCCTTGACGGCGGGGTTGGAAAAACGCCCGTCGATCAGTTCAAGATATTGCGCCGGGGTGAATTCGGGCACCGGGTGGACATGGGGCAGCACCTCGGTTTCCTCGACCTTGCGGAAGAAGGCGTGGACCAGCGGATGGGTCATGGCGTCATCGGCCAGCTCGCAGCCCATCAGGGCGCCGGCGTAAGCGATGATCGCATGCCCGCCGTTGAGGATGCGGATCTTCATCCGCTCATAGTCGTGCACCTTGTCGGTGAAGGTGACGCCGACCTCTTCAAGGCGCGGGCGCCCTTGGGTGAACCTGTCTTCAAGCACCCACTGGCGGAAGGGCTCGCAGGTGACGGGGACCGGATCGTTCAGACCGAACTGCGCGGCAACGGCGCGTTCGCGATCCCCGGTGGCCGGGGTGATCCGGTCGACCATGGAATTGGGAAAGGCGACATTGGCCGCGATCCAGTCGGCCAGCGCCGGATCGGACAGGCGCGCGGTGCCGGTGACCGCATCGCGCGTCACATCGCCATTGCCGGGGATGTTGTCGCAGCTCATGACCGTGAAGGGCACTGCGCCCGCATCACGCCGGGCCTTCAGCGCCGCGACGATGGCGCCGAACACGGTGCGCGGCGCATCGGGCGCGGCGCCATCGGCGACGATGTCGGGATGGGTGGGATCGAAGGTTTCGGTTGCGGGGTCGATGAAATAGCCGCCCTCGGTCACGGTCAGCGACACAATGCGCGTGGCGGCCTCGGTCATCTTCGCGATCAGCGGGCCGTTGGTCTGCGCGATGTCCACGTAATCGATCATGGCGCCCACGACGCGGGGCGATTGGGTGTCGGCGGAAAGCTCGATCACCGTCGACAGGCAGTCCTGCGCCAGCAGGGCGGTGCGCATGCGGGCATCGGGCGCGCGCACGCCGGCGCCGGTGATGGCCCAGTCGTGATCCAGCCCCTTGGCGAAAAGATCGTCCAGGTACACCGCCTGGTGGGCGCGGTGGAAATTGCCCAGGCCCACGTGCACGATGCCGTGGCTCAGGGATTTGCGATCATAGGCGGGCAGCGCCACGCGGGCGTCGGTCCTGTCGTCGATCAGTGTCATGGGGTCGCCTCCATCAGCTCACTCGCCCTTTGCCGTCCGGCGAGGGCGGCGGTCGGTTCGGCCCGTTGCGCCGGGTCTTGCGTGCGCCCCGGCCCCCCGGGGCCGAAGCGTGTGTTTCCTGCGCCCCGCCGGCGCCGGCCGTGCGGGCAGGGCGCCGGGCGCGCGCCTATTGCTGGCGCAGGCCGGTGGTGTCGAAGCGGTGGATCTTGGTCTCGTCCGGGGTCAGGAAGATCCTGTCGCCGTGCTTTACCGGAAGTTCGCCATCGACCCGCACGGTCAGCGGCTCGTCGCCCATGCCGTGCTGATGCACGTGGATGAACGTGTCGCTGCCCAGGTGCTCGGCCACGCCGACCACCCCTTGCCACATCCCGTCGGTGGTGGACACCGCAATATGTTCGGGGCGCACGCCGATGGTGGCGCCGCCGAAGTTGCGCGCCACTTCGCCCTTGATGAGGTTCATCTTGGGCGAGCCGATGAACCCGGCGACGAATTCGTTGCGCGGGCTGTGATACAGTTCCAGGGGGCT
>CAXICP010000161.1:0-7268 GCA_964022595.1 uncultured Salipiger sp. | reverse complement strand
CTGAAAGCCGGCGCATCGACAACCAGCTGCGCGGCCGCTCGGGCCGTCAGGGCGACCCGGGGCGCAGTTCGTTCTACCTGTCGCTGGATGACGACCTGATGCGGATCTTCGGGTCCGAACGGCTGGACAAGATGCTGTCCAAGCTGGGCATGAAGGAAGGCGAGGCGATCATCCACCCCTGGGTGAACAAGTCGCTTGAACGCGCGCAGGCCAAGGTCGAAGGGCGCAACTTCGACATCCGCAAGCAGCTTCTGAAATTCGACGACGTGATGAACGACCAGCGCAAGGTGATCTTTGCGCAGCGTCTGGAAATCATGGAAGCCGAAGACGTGTCCGAGATCACCGAAGACATGCGCCACGAGGTCATCGACGAGCTGGTCGACATCCACATCCCCGCGCGCAGCTACGCCGATCAGTGGGACACCGAAGGCCTGTATGCCGCGTGCATCGAAAAGCTGTCACTTGACGTGCCGGTGATGAAATGGGGCGAGGAAGAAGGCGTCGACGCCGATACCGTGCGCGAACGCCTGGAAGAGGCGTCCGATGCGGCGATGACCGAAAAGGCCGCCGCTTTTGGCCCCGACACCATGCGCCAGATCGAAAAGCAGGTGCTGCTGCAGACCATCGACCAGAAATGGCGCGATCACCTGCTGACGCTGGAACACCTGCGCTCGGTCGTGGGTTTCCGGGGCTACGCGCAGCGCGATCCGCTGAACGAGTACAAGACCGAAGCCTTCCAGCTGTTCGAATCGATGCTTGAATCGCTGCGCGAACGGGTGACGGAACAGCTGTCGCGCATCCGCCCCATGACGCAGGACGAACAGCAGGCGATGGCCCAGCAGCTTGCCCAGCAACAGGCGGCGCTGCGTGCCCAGACCGACGCCGCCACCGAAGGCGCGCCGGCAACGCCCGCGCAGACCGCAGCCGTCTCGCCCGAACCGGGCGCGGGCAGCAGCGATTCGGCCACGACCCCGCTGGTCGCCGGATTCGACGAATCGGACCCGACGACCTGGGGCAACCCCAGCCGGAACGATCCCTGCCCCTGCGGGTCGGGAAAGAAATTCAAGCACTGCCATGGACGGCTTGCCTGAACGCACTATCTAGACGCCGGGGCTGTCTGCGCCCCGGCTTTGTCATGGTGACTCCGCGTCGTTGCCCTACCACCGCCCTTTTCTGGCATCAGTTTGTTTCCAGAAATCGCAACGGTGGCAGCCGACGGAGGCCAGAATGGCACGTCTCAAGACATTTCTTCTGGCGCTGATAACGCTGGGCTGCGCGCTTGGCATCGGCTTTGTCATGCAGAACGGCGCCGGGCCGGGCCGCGCGGACCTTGCCACCTCGGTCGTCGATCCGGACAGCATCGTGCATACCTCGTCGGTCGCGCCGGTTCAGCGGCGGGCGCCGAGGGCGGCCGATATGGTGATCCCCGCCGTGGCGTCCGCGGGCGATGGTCGATCCGCCGGGATCGTGTTCGCCGCGCTTCAGCGGGCATCGCTTGAAGGTCCGCGCGGCCCCGACAAGCGGCATATCTTCGAATGCGGCATGTATCTGACCGCGCAGCCGCGCCCGGGGGCGATGGTTGCGCTTGCGCTGTCCGCCCCTTGCCATGGCGCCACGCGCGTGACCTTTCACCACGACGGGATGATGTTCACCGGGATGACCGACCCCGACGGCGCGCTGGATGTCGAGGTGCCGGCGCTGTCGGAAAAGGCGCTGTTCGCGGCGACTTTCGCAAGTGGTGATCGGGTCACGGCGCAAGCGGATGTGCCCGCCATGCCGTTCTATGACCGCATCGTGCTGCAATGGAAGGGCAGGACGGGGCTGCAACTGCACGCGCGTGAATTCGGCGCGCCCTATTTTTCCGAAGGCCATGTCTGGGCCGCGTCGGCGGGCGATCTGAGCCGCAGCGCATTGGGCGAGGGCGGTTTCATGACCCTGCTTGGCGATCCCCACGCGCCCGCCCCCATGCTGGCCGAGGTCTACAGCTTTCCCGTCGGAACCGCCCGCCGCGACGGAACCGTCGCCGTCACCATCGAAGCCGAGGTCAACGCCGACAACTGCGGGCGCGAAATCGCCGCGCAGACCATCGAGCGGACCGAACAGCGCCCCCTGCGCCTGCGCGAGCTGACGCTGGACATGCCCGGCTGCGACGATGCAAACGGCTTTCTGGTGTTGAAAAATCTTGTCGAAAACCTGAAGATCGCCGCCAGATGACCGCCCGGCCCCCCAGGCCGGCCCCAGGGGGCTCAGGACGATTCGATGACAGGTTTCCGTGCGGCGGTCTTCGCCGCACTTTGCATTTTGGCCCCCCCTCTGGCGGCGCAGGACATCACCCTGCAGTCGCGCGACGGGGGCATTGAAATCACCGGCGACCTGCTGGGCTTTGACGGTGACTTCTACCGCATGCGCACCCGCTTCGGCGAACTGACCGTTGATGCCTCGGGCGTGCTTTGTGACGGCGTCGGCTGCCCGTCGCTGACCGATTTCGTGGCCGAGCTGCGCCTTTCGGGATCATCTGCCATCGGCGAGGTGCTGATGCCGGCGCTGGTCGAAGCCTTCGCGCTGCGCGACGGGCTGACCGCCACGCGCGAGCCGCAGGGCGCGGGCCGCTTCACCTATGTGCTTCGCGAACCCGCTGAAAATCGCATCGTGGGGCGTTTCGCCTTTCACCTGACCAGCACCGACGACGGCTTCGCCGCCCTTCTGGCGGACGAGGCCGACATCGTCATGGCGCTGCGCGAAATCCGCCCCGGTGAACGGGCGGCGGCGCGGGCGCTGGGGCTGGGGGATCTGACGGCGCCCAACCGCAGCCGCATCCTTGCGCTGGACGCGATGATCCCGGTGGTGGCGCCGGGCAACGCGGTGGACGCCCTGTCGCTGTCCGACCTTGCGGCGGTGCTGTCCGGAACGCTGACCAACTGGCGGGACCTGGGCGGGCCGGATTCGCCCGTGGTGTTGCATCTGCGCGATCAGCAGGACGGGCTGACCCAGGGGATCGAGGACCGGCTGCTGCGCCCCTCGCAGCTAAGCCTGGGCGGTGAGATCCGCCGCCACGCCGACAGCGCGGCGCTGGCTCGCCGTGTGGCCGAAGACCCCTTTGGCATCGGCCTTGTCAGCTATTCCGAAATCGGCCCGGCGCGCCCCTTGTATCTGTCCGGCAGCTGCGGCTTTCACCTGCGCGGCCAGCGCGCGGCGATCAAGACCGAAGATTATCCGCTGACCGCGCCGATGTTCCTGTACCTTCCCGCGCGCAGGCTGCCTGCCCTCGCGCGCGAATTCCTTGGCTTCACCCGCAGTTCTTCGGCGCAGATCGTCATCCGCCGCGCGGGCTTTGTGGACCAGTCGCCCGAGGAACTGGCGCTGGCGCAGCAGGGCGACCGGTTGGCAAACGCGGTGACGGTCGCCGACGGCCCCGAGGGGCTTGCCGGGCTGAAGCGCCTTGTCGAGGTGCTGTCGCCGATGCGTCGCCTGACCACGTCGTTCCGGTTCGAACCGGGGTCCGCGCGACTGGATGCGCAATCGCGGTCGAACGTGCAGCAACTGGCACGGTCGATCGAGTTGGGCGAATACGACGGGCGGCGCCTTGTCTTTGCAGGGTTTTCCGATGGGCAGGGGCCTGCATCGGCCAATCTGGACATCGCGTCAAAGCGGGCCGCCGCAGTGCGCGCCGCGGTCGAGGCCGCCGCCGAGGCAGCCGATCTGTCGCGGATCGACATCGCGACCGAAGCCTTTGGCGAAACCATGCCCATGGCCTGCGACGACACCGTCTGGGGCCGGCAGGTCAACCGCCGGGTCGAGGTCTGGGTGCGTTAGGCGTCACAGCAGGCCAGCGGCGCGAAAGCTAAGCTCGCGCGATTTGCCGATGACAAGATGGTCGTGCAGGGTGATCCCCAGCGCCTCGGCCGCGATCTGGATCTGCTCCGTCATCTCGATATCCGCCTGGCTGGGCGTGGGATCGCCCGAGGGGTGGTTGTGCACCAGGATCACCGCGCTGGCGTTCAGTTCAAGCGCGCGTTTCACCACCTCGCGCGGGTAGACGGGCACGTGGTCGACGGTTCCGCGCGCCTGTCGTTCATCGGCGATCAGCACGTTCTTGCGATCCAGGAACAGGATGCGGAACTGTTCGATATCGCCATGCGCCATCGCGGTCTGGCAGTATTCCAGCAGCGCGTCCCACGAGCTGACCACCTGCTTCTTCATCACGCGGGATCGGGCAAGGCGGTGGGCGCTTGCCTCGACGACCTTGAGCTCGGTGATCACCGCGTCCCCCACGCCGGAAACCTCGCGCAAGCGCGAGGTGGGGGCGGACACCACGCCGTTGAAATCCCCGAACATTTCCAGCAATTGGCGCGCCAGCGGTTTGACGTCGCGCCGGGGGATGGCGCGGAACAGCACCAGTTCCAGCAATTCGTAATCGGGCAGCGCATCAGCCCCGCCGATCAGGAACCGCTCGCGCAGGCGGGCGCGGTGGTCCTTGATATAGGACGGCAGCGCGCCGCCCGCCCGTGGCGGTTCGACCTGCGTTTCGTCATGGGCGAACAGCGCGGCTTGGGAATCGGAAAAATGCGGTCCTCTGGTCATGCGGCCAGAGTGCGCCTGCTTGGTTAGCGAAGGGTTAACCGCGCGAGGCCGCCGCGCGTTTCCCGGCCCGCCGGTTGTAGGTCGCCACGCGCCACAGGTAGGTGCCCACCAGCCCGGCGACCACCAGGGTGGAAATCGGGTCAAGCCATGCGCTTACCGCGTCATAGCCGCCTTCCAGCCAATAGCCCGCAAGCGTCAGAACGGTGGTCCAGGCGACGGTTCCCAGTGCGCTTAGCGCAAGGAACCAGCCGCGCGGCATCCGCCTGACCCCGGCGGGCACCGAAATGAATGTGCGCACCGTGGGGATCAGCCGCCCCATCAGCACCGCGCTGCCGCCATGCCGGTCGAACCAGCCGTTGGCCTGTTCGAATTCATCGGGCGATACCGACAGCCAGCGCCCGTGCTTTCGCGACAGCCGGCACAGCCGATCATAGCCGATGCGCCGCCCGATCCAGTACCACAGGTATGCCCCCGCCAGCGATCCCGCGCTGCCCGCCGCGATGACAAGCGGCAGCGACATGGTGCCCCGCGCGGCGTTGAACCCCGCCAGCGGCATGATCAGTTCGGACGGGATCGGCGGAAAGACGTTTTCCAGAAACATCAACAGCGCGACGCCAAAGGCGCCCATGGCATCGATAAGGTTGGTGATCCAGTCGAACATGCGGCGTCTCTTGAAATGGCGAAAGGCTCGGGGGGAAACCCCGAGCCTTTGCATTCCGTTCCACCGCTGCGTGGCGCCGTCAGCCCTTCATGGAATCCCAGAAGCTTTTGACCGACGAGAAGAAGCTGTGCGATTCCGGGTTGTTGTCTTCGCTCAGGTTCTCGAATTCGCGCAAGAGCTCTTTCTGGCGCGAGGTCAGATTGACGGGCGTTTCGACCGCAAGCTCGATGAACATGTCACCAGCCCCGCCGCCGCGCAGCGCGGGCATGCCCTTGCCACGCAGGCGCATCTGGCGGCCCGACTGGCTGCCCGGCGGGATCTTGACGCGCGAGCGTCCGCCGTCGATGGTCGGCACTTCGATGTCGCCGCCAAGCGCCGCGGTCGTCATGCTGACCGGAACGCGGCAGTGCAGTTCAAGCCCCTCGCGTTCGAAGATGTCGTGCGCCTTCACCTCGATGAAGATGTACAGATCCCCCGGAGGGCCGCCGCGCAGCCCCGCTTCGCCTTCGCCGGCAAGCCGGATGCGGGTGCCGGTTTCGACCCCGGCGGGAATGTTCACCGACAGCGCGCGATCCTTGCGCGTGGTGCCGGTGCCGCCGCATTTGGCGCAGGGGTTCTTGACGATCTGGCCCATGCCCGAACAGGTCGGGCAGGTGCGTTCGACGGTGAAAAATCCCTGCGTCGCGCGCACCTTGCCCATGCCCGAACAGGTGGGGCATGTGACCGGCTCGGCGCCGCCCTCGGCGCCCGATCCGTGGCATTCGCTGCACTGCACCGACGTGGGCACGTTGATGGTCTTTTGCAGCCCGCCGAACGCCTCTTCGAGCGAAACGCGCAGGTTGTAGCGCAGGTCTGCCCCGCGCGAGGCACGCTGGCGCCCGCCACCGCCGCCGCGCCCGCCCATCATGTCGCCGAACAGATCGTCGAACACGTCGGAGAACGCCGAGGCGAAATCGCCCTGGCCGTGGAAGCCGCCGGCACCGGGTCGCCCGCCACCGCCGCCGCCCATGCCGCCTTCGAACGCGGCGTGGCCATAGCGGTCGTACGCGGCCTTTTTCTCGGGATCCTTGAGAACGTCGTAGGCTTCGTTCACTTCCTTGAACTGCGCTTCGGCAGTGGGATCGTCGGCGTTGCGGTCGGGGTGAAGTTCCTTCGCCTTCTTGCGATAGCCCTTCTTGATCTCGTCCGCAGAGGCCCCTTTTGCGACGCCGAGCAGGTCGTAGTAATCACGCTTGGACATGTCTGTCCTCCTCCTGTCCCCGAACGGAAGAGGGCCGGTCCGGCGTCCGGACCGGCCCCCGATCTGCTCAGGGAGCTAACTCAGCTCCGCTTGTCGTTGCCAAGATCCTCGAAGTCGGCATCGACGATATCGTCGTCACCGCCCTGCGAGGCCTTTTCGGCATCGGGCGTATCGGCGGGGCCGTCGCTGTCTTCGGCCTGCGCCTTGTAGATCGCCTCGCCAAGGCGCATCGCGACCTCGGTGACGTTCTGGATGCCCGACTTGAGCTTGTCAGCCTTGACGTCTTCCTTTTCCAGGTCGTCACGCAGCGCCGCGATCGACAGTTCGATCGCCTCGATGGTCGACGGGTCGACCTTGTCGCCGTGTTCCTCGATCGACTTCTCGGTCGAATGGATCAGGCTTTCCGCCTGGTTGCGGGCTTCGACAAGCTCGCGGCGGTCCTTGTCCTTTTCGGCGTTGGCTTCGGCATCCTTGACCATCTTTTCGATGTCTTCGTCCGTAAGACCGCCCGAGGCCTGGATGGTGATCTTCTGTTCCTTGCCGGTGCCCTTGTCCTTGGCGGAAACCGACACGATGCCGTTGGCGTCGATGTCGAAGGTCACTTCGATCTGGGGCATGCCGCGCGGGGCAGGCGGGATGTTCTCCAGGTTGAAGGCACCGAGGATCTTGTTGTCGGCGGCCATCTCACGCTCACCCTGGAAGACCCGGATGGTGACCGCGTTCTGGTTGTCTTCGGCGGTCGAGAAGACCTGCGACTTTTTCGTCGGGATCGTGGTGTTGCGGTCG
>CAXICP010000160.1:0-7296 GCA_964022595.1 uncultured Salipiger sp. | reverse complement strand
GCCCGGATCCTCGGGGGTGACGCGCATCGGGCCTTCCATCGCCATCACAACCGGCACGCCTGCAACGTCGCGCACCAGCAGCTTGTAGCCCCAGACGCCCACGCCCACGATCAGCGCAAGCGACACCGCCGCCCCCGCCCAGTTGGCCAGGTTCGCCATTCTGCGCCCCGGGCGCGCCTGCGCGTCGTCCGGCGCCGGCCCGTGATAGGTGAAATCCGCCATGTCTGCCTCTTGCCCCGCCCCGGGGCGCCCCCGCGGCGGTGTCATCTGCCCGTTCGTCTGCTCGTCGAACCCCGAGGCGGCGCGGCCTGGCTGCCTCAGCGCATTTCTTCCATCGGGGTCACGCCAAGGATACCAAGCCCGGCCGAAATGACAACCGCGACCGCCCGCGCCAGCGCGATTTTGCTCTGGCTGGTGGCCGCGTCGTCCTGGATGAACCGCAAGGACGGCTCGTCATGGCCGCGGTTCCACAGCCCGTGCAGGTCGGATGCCAGTTCATTGAGCCAGATCGCCACCTTGTGCGGCTCGTGCCCCTTGGCGGCGATTTCCACCAGGCGCGGCCATTCGGCAAGCTTGCGCATCAGGCCCAGTTCCGCGTCGTGCCCCAGCACCGACAGATCGGCACCGCCAAGCGCCGCGTCCGACACGTCAATCCCCGCCTCGGCCGCCTTGCGCAGCACCGAACACACCCGCGCGTGGGCGTATTGCACGTAGAACACCGGGTTGTCGCGGCTTTGCTCGACCGCCTTGTCGAAATCGAAATCCAGCGGCGCGTCGTTCTTGCGGGTCAGCATGACGAAGCGGGTGACATCGGGGCCGACCTCTTCGACCACGTCGCGCAGCATCACGAAGGTGCCGGCGCGCTTGGACATCTTGAAGGGCTCGCCGTTCTTGAACAGCTTGACCAGCTGGATCAGCTTGACGTCCAGCGGGGTCTGCCCGCCCGACAGCGCGGAAACC
The DNA here is from genome assembly GCA_964022595.1 of uncultured Salipiger sp. GTDB lineage: Bacteria > Pseudomonadota > Alphaproteobacteria > Rhodobacterales > Rhodobacteraceae > Salipiger. The sequence continues at coordinate 6,336 of CAXICP010000160.1, read as the reverse complement.
GCCGCCTTCATCCGCTTGACGTAGCCGCCGTGATCGGCGCCGAAGACGTCGATCAGCTGGTCATAGCCGCGCTGCACCTTGTCGTAGTGATAGGCGATGTCGGGGGCGAAATAGGTCCAGGCGCCATCCGATTTCATGATCGGGCGGTCCACGTCGTCGCCGTGATCGGTGGACTTGAACAGCGTCTGTTCGCGCGGCTCCCAGTCTTCGGGGGTCTTGCCCTTGGGCGGTTCCAGCACGCCGCGATAGATAAGGCCCTTGTCTTTCAGCGATTCGATGGCGGTTTCGATGCGGCCGGTGCCATACAGCGACTTTTCCGAAAAGAACCGGTCCATCTTGACGCCAAGCATGCCAAGGTCGGCGCGGATCAGTTCCATCATCGCTTCGGTGGCATGTTCGCGGATCGGTTCTAGCCATTCGGATTCCGGGGCGCCGACATACCGGTCCCCGACCATGGATTTCAGCGCCTCGCCCACCGGGATCAGGTAATCGCCCGGGTAGGTGCCATCGACGAATTCCACCTGCTGCCCATGCGCTTCGAGGTAACGCAGGTAGACCGAGCGCGCCAGCACGTCGACCTGCGCGCCGCCGTCGTTGATGTAGTATTCGCGCGTCACGTCATAGCCGGCGAAATCCAGCAGGCTGGCCAGCGCATCGCCAAAGACCGCGCCGCGGGTATGGCCCACGTGCAGCGGGCCGGTGGGGTTGGCCGACACGTATTCCACGTTGACCTTTGCGCCCTGCCCCATGTCCGAGCGCCCGAAATCGGTGCCCCGGTTCAGCACCTCGCGCGGCAGCGACTGCCACAGCGACGGCGCAAGACGCAGGTTGAGGAACCCCGGCCCCGCCACCTCGGCCGAGGTCACGCGCGGATCGGCGGCGATGCGCGCGGCAAGCGCTTCGGCGATGTCGCGCGGCTTGAGCCTGGCGGGCTTGGCCAGCACCATGGCGGCGTTGGTCGCCATGTCGCCATGCAGGGGGTCTCGGGGCGGCTCCACCGTCACGGGCGCGGTGTTCAGCCCCTCGGGCAGCGTGCCCTCGGCCTGAAGCGCCTCGATCGCGGTCAGCACGAGCGCGCGGATGTCGGTGAAGAGGTTCATCGGTCTTGTCTCCTTACGGTCGATCTGTCCTCTACCATCTTGCGGCGCGGGGTCAAATGCACGAAGCCGCCCCGGGGCTCAGCCGCTTTTCAGCGTGTCCTGTCCGTTTTCGTCGCGCCGGTCGTCCTTGCGTTCCTCGCGCTTGGGACCAAGGAACAGCAGCCGCGTGCCGTCGGTCGATTTCACCTTGTCCTTGGGCCCCAGCAGGCGCAGCGTGCCGCCCGGCCCAAGATCGGCAACCGGCACCGCGTCGGGGTGCTTTTCGCGCCATTGCGCCAGCGGGAATTCCTCGGACAGCTTGGTGACGCGGAATTCCCAGCTGTCGGCAAGCCGGGCGCCGGCTTCGAAATAGGTCTCGTCGGCGCCGATGGGCTGCCCGCCCAGCGTGGCCGGAAGCGCGTGGCGCGACGACTGGCGCAACCGCTTGAGCTGGAAGACATGCTCGCGCCCGAATTCCGGCGCAAGGTCGGTGGCGACAAGGGTGTTGTAGGCATCATTGTCGGACGCCGCGATCACCTTGTCATAGGTCACGAGGTCCAGCTTGTGTTCCGCCGCCTCGGACAGAATGTCGCCCCAGAACGTGTCCAGCCCCGCGTCGCGGGCGCTGCGCAGATGGGCGTGGTTCGGATCGGCCACCATGACCGGCAGGTCCAGCTTGGCAAAGGCCTGCCCCAGCGCGGTGGCCCAGCGCGACCCGCCCACGATCAGCACGCCGGGCGTTTCGGTCGCGGTCAGCCCCAGCCAGCGCGCCATCGGGGTCAGCGTGAACCCGTGCAGCACCACCGTCGCCGCCACCAGTGCAAAGGCCAGCATGGTGACCTGCGCGCCGTCTTCGACCCCGACCTGCACCAGCAGATCGCCGAACAGCCCGGCCACCGCCACAAGCACCACGCCGCGCGGGCCGGTAAAGGCGACCAGCAGGCGTTCGCGCCACGGGATCGACGAAAACGCCAGCGCCGCCAGCACCGGCAGCGGGCGCGCCACCAGGATCACCGCCGCAACGAAGGCCAGCGTGCGCCAGTCCATCGCCAGCAGCGTTTCGCGGTCCATGTTGGCGGCCAGCAGGATGAACACCCCCGACACCAGCAGGATCGTAGCGTGTTCCTTGAAGCGGCGCAGCTCGGCATAGCTGGGCAGATCGGCGTTGGCGATCCAGATCCCCATGACCGTGACCGCCAGCAACCCGGATTCGTGCAGGATCGCGTCGGACACCGCGAATACCACCAGCAGCAGCGTGAACAGCACCGGCACCTTCATGTATTCGGGCACAAGCGCGTTGCGGAAGGCGCGCGCAAGCCCCCACCCGCCCGCCGCGCCAAGCGCGGTGGCGGCGGCAATGCCGGTGACCATGTCCAGGATCGCGCTTCCCGCCGAGGCGCCGTTGCCGAACACCACGACCACCTCGAAGGCCAGGACAGCGGCCAGGGCGCCGACGGGATCGTTGACGATCGCCTCCCATTGCAGCATCGCCGCGGGCCGCTTGCGCAGCCGGGCCTGGCGCAGAAGCGGCGCGATGACGGTGGGGCCGGTGACGATCATGATGCCCCCGAACACCGCCGAGGTCTGCCAGCTTAGCCCCGCCGCCCAGTGCAGCGCCGCCGCCGATGCGGCCCAGCCCAGCGGCGCGCCCACGAACACAAGCCGGCGCACGCCGATCGCCGCATCCGACAGCGAACGCACGTTCAGCGTGAGCCCCCCTTCGAACAGGATGATCGCCACGGCGATGGCCAGCATCGGCTGCATGAGCATGCCGAAATCCTGCGACGGGTTCAGCACCCCCAGCCCCGGCCCCATCGCAAGCCCGGCGGCCAGCATCAGCACGATGGCCGGCATGCGCAGCCGCCACGCCAGCCATTGCGACCCGACGCCCAGCGCGCCCACCAGCGCGAATCCCAGCACGGGGGCCAGCCCCGCGGTTTCAGCTACCGCCATACTCGTCCTTCCCAGCAACTCCGGCCCAGGAGCTATCATTCATCACGGCGCCCCCGGCAAGGGCACGGGTGACAGGGTACGACAGCGCCAGCTTCAGCGCACCAGATGATGTCGGGTGCGCCGCTGTCCAGTGTTCCGTTGCGCCTGAATGGGGCGAAGCGTGAAATTTCGGCCCCGGCGCGCGTGGCATCCCCGGCGCAGCATGGGCCGGGGCCCGCCGAAACCGCGGCGCGCCTTAGTGGCGGTCGTGCAGCACGTCGGTTCCGGTCAGCCGCGCATGCGCCTGCAACGCGTAGCGATCGGTCATCCCGGCGATGTAATCGGCCACGATCCGCGCCAGCGCCGCCTGCCCCGCACTGGCGGCGATTTCCGGCTGCCAGCGTTGCGGCAGCAGCGCCGGGTCGTTCATGTAGATGGGGAACAGCTCGTCCACCGCCTGCGTCACCTTCTCGCGCACCTCCATCACCGACGGGGCCCGGTACATGCGGTTGAACAGGAACTGGCGGATCTCGCGGATCTTGCCCCACATGTCGTCGGAAAAGGCGATCACCGGATGGCCCAGGGTGCGGATCGCATCCGGCCCGCCCGGCGCGGCGCTTTCGATGCGCGCGCGCGAGGTGTCGATCACGTCGGACACCATGTAGCCAAAAACCCGCCGCAGCGCCTCGTGGCGGCGACGATAGGGATCAAGGCCCGGGTACAGGCGGTCGACCTCGGCATAGGCGGGGGCGATCAGGGCCAGCTGCGCGATCTCGTCTTCGGTGAACAGCCCCGCGCGCAGCCCGTCCTGCAGGTCGTGGTTGTTGTAGGCGATGTCATCGGAAAGGGCCGCCACCTGCGCCTCGGCGCTGGCATGGGTGTGCAGTTCAAGATCGTGCAGCGCGTTGTAATCGGCCAGCGCCGCGGGCAGCGCCTTGCCCGGCGCAAGCGGCAGCACCGGGCCGTTGTGCTTGGCAATGCCTTCCAGCGTGTCCCATGTCAGGTTCAGCCCGTCGAAATCCGCGTAATGGCGTTCCAGCGAGGTGACGATGCGCAGCGCCTGCGCGTTGTGATCGAAGCCGCCGAAAGGCGCCATGAGCGCCGCCAGCGCGTCCTCGCCCGTATGACCGAACGGCGTGTGACCCAGGTCATGCGCCAGCGCCACCGCTTCGGTCAGGTCGGTGTTCAGCCCCAGCGCGCCGCAGATCGTGCGCGCCACCTGCGCCACCTCGATGGTATGGGTCAGGCGGGTGCGGTAGAAATCGCCCTCGTGTTCGACGAACACCTGCGTCTTGTGCTTGAGCCGCCGAAAGGCCGAGGAATGGATGATCCGGTCGCGGTCGCGCTGAAAGCACGAGCGAAAGGCGCTTTCCTCTTCCGGCACGCGCCGCGCGCGCGCCTGTTGCGGATCGCAAGCGTAGATCGCCATGATATGCCCTTTCCTGCCGGCCCGGCCAAGACGCCTGGTTGCCGCGTGCTGCGCGCATCCCTATATTGGCTTTACGTCAGGAATTAAACACTTGCGAGAGTGGCCATGAACCTTCCACCTACCGTCACGGACCGCGCCTATGCGCGGCTAGAGGAAATCGGCGCCGCCGCCCAGGGCAAGGCCCTGCGGGTCGCGGTCGAGGGCGGCGGCTGTTCGGGCTTTCAATACGAGATCAAGCTCGATGACAGCGCGTCGGACGATCTTGTCCTTGCCCACGGCGAAGAGCGCGTGGTGATCGACGAGGTCTCGCTGCCCTTTCTTGCAGGGGCGGTGATCGATTTCACCGAAGAGCTGATCGGCGCGCGCTTCGTGATCGAGAACCCCAACGCCACAAGCTCCTGCGGCTGCGGCACCAGCTTTTCGATGTAAGCGCGCAGGCGCCCCGCGATGATTGCGCCGCCCCGGCCCCGGGGCGGCGTTTTTCGTTGCGCGGTGGTCAGGCGATCACGTTCTGGCGCTGTTCGCCCAGCCCATCGACCCGCAGCGCCATGGTATCGCCCGCGCGCAGGAAGCGCGGCGGCGTCATGCCAAGGCCCACGCCCGACGGCGTTCCGGTGGAAATCAGGTCTCCGGGCAGCAGTTCCATGAACTTGCTGAGGTAGGACACGATTTCGGCCACGCCAAAGATCATGTCCGAGGTGTCGCTGTCCTGCACCCGCTCGCCGTTCAGATCCAGCGAAAGGGCCAGCGCCTGCGGGTCGGGCACCTCGTCCGCCGTCACCAGCCAGGGGCCGCAGGGGCCAAAGCCGGGCGCCGACTTGCCCTTGATCCACTGACCACCCCGTTCCATCTGCCATTCGCGTTCGGACAGGTCATTGACCACGCAATAGCCCGCCACGTGCGACAGGGCGTCGGCCTCGGACACCTGCCAGCAGGGCGCGCCGATGACCACGCCCAGCTCGACCTCCCAGTCGGATTTGACCGACCCCGGCGGAATGGCCACCGGATCGTTGGGACCGGCCAGCGCCGACACCGCCTTGGTGAACACGATGGGCTCGGCGGGCGGCTGCGCGCCGGTTTCGGCGGCGTGCCTGGCGTAGTTCAGGCCGATGCAGTAGAAATTCGGCACCCCGGCAAGGCAGGACCCGATGCGCGCGCCCTCGGGCAGTTCGGGCAGCGTCGCAAGGTCCAGCGCCCGGATCGCGTCAAGCGCGGCCAGCGACACGCCGTCCCCGGCGAAATCGGGCACCACGCCCGACAGGTCGCGCAATGCGCCGCTGGCGTCCATCACCACGGGGCGTTCCTGCCCCTTGGGGCCGATGCGCATCAATTTCATGTCTCGTTCTCCTTGCCTTGGTCTTGCGCCTCGGCGCGCAGCGCCGCGACGATGTCGTCTTCGATGTGGGCCAGATGGGACTGCGCCGCCGCTTCGACCGCGCCCGCATCGCGCGCCATCAGCGCGGCCAGCAGCCCTTCGTGGTTGCCCACCACCCGCGCGCGGTTGCGCCGCATCCGGGCCGAAAGGTAGCGCGCCCGCCACAGCCGCGCGAGATAGGCGCCGTGGGTTTCCACCAGCGCCGCATTGCCGGACGCCTGCGCGATGCGGCGGTGAAACCCCATGTCCAGCTCGAAGGCATCCAGCGCATCCAGCTGGTCGTAGTTTTCGACCACCTCGCGGTGCAGGCGGGCGATATCGTCCAGGTCAGCCTGGCTTGCCGCCGTGCAGGCCAGCCGCGCCGACAGGGTTTCAAGCGTGCGCAGGACGGTGATCTGGTCGCACACCTCCTTGATGGTGGGGCGGGCGATGACGGGGCTGCGCGCCGGGCGCAGCACCACAAGGCCTTCCTGCGCCAGCATGCGGATCGCCTCGCGCATGGGGGTGCGGCTGCCCCCCAT